>JAHFOZ010000023.1:0-17111 GCA_023261405.1 Planctomycetota bacterium | reverse complement strand
GCGGCGTTCAGGAGGTGATCGAGCGCGACGCCGTGATGGGCGCCTGGTGGGGACGATACCCGCTCGAGGAATGGGACGCCGCTCGCCTTCTCGCATCCTTGGGGGACGGCATCGCCCCCCGGCTGCAGCGCGCCAATCTCCGCTACCGGCTCTACCGGGTCGATTCGCCCCTCAGTGCGCACGTCACGCTCGCCACCGTCGAGGGAGAGGATCGCGCGGGCTGGTGCTTCAGCGCGGGCTCCGCGTGCCGCGAGACCCGGGCCGCCAGCTGGATCAAGTCCCTCCTCGAGGCCGTCCATGGATACCGCTACGTGCGCCACCTCAACGAGGAGGAGCCGGAGACGGGCCGGGAGGACCCGCCCACGACGTTCGCCGCCCATGCCGCGTGGTACAGCCGGCACCCCGACCGGCTCGCCGGGACCGTGCTTCATCACGCGGTCGCCCCCTCCTCAGTCCAGGCCCCAGAGGAGAACCTCCGAATCCTGATCGAACGCCTCGGCCCGGAACGGCCCGTGCTGTTCCGTGCCATGACTCCCCCCGGCATCGCAGCCGCGGGCCTCGATTGGCTCGTCCTGCGGGTCGTCGTCCCCGGGTTGCAGCCCCTCCACGGCGACCATCGCCTTCCGCATCTCGGGGGCCCGCTCTGGTCGACGCGGCGCGCCTCCGACTGGGATTTGATCCCGCCGCACCCGTTCCCGTAAGGAGCACGATCATGACCACGGCCCGCGCCTTCTATCGCTGGTCGGAGCTGAACCGCACCTCGTACCCGGCGCTGCGCGATCGCGTCCTCTCGTACGAAGCCGATCACGCGAAGACGCCGCCTCGCAGCTATCCCGGTTTCCCGCGCTGGCCCCTCGAGGCGCCCGGGCCCCGCAGGCTGGTGGCGCTCGATCGCGCCCTCGTCGAACGTCGCTGCACCCGCCCCCCGGGCACGGATCTGCCCGACCGTCCCACCCTCGGCCGCCTCCTTCGTTTCGCGCACGGCGCCTTCGAGGGTGACGGTCGCGGCCCCGTGCCCTCGTCGGGCGGCCTCCAGTCCCTCGAGCTCTACCTCGCGACCTTCACGGGCGCATGGCTGCCCGCGGGCCACTATCATTTCGACCGGGCGGGACACCATCTCTCCCAGCTTCGGGCCGGAACGACCCGCGAGCGCTGGCAGGAGATCGTCCCCGGCCTGGAACTCCTGCAGGGCGGGGCGATCCTCTGGGTGCTCGCCGGCGACGGGGCGCGCATCGAGGAGAAGTACGGCGAGCGCGGCTACCGCTTCCTCATCCTCGAGGCCGGCCACCTGATGCAAAACCTGTGTCTGCTCTCGGCGAGCCTTGGCCTCTGCACGGTCCCCTTGGGAAGCTTCTTCGAGGGGGAGGTCGCGCGGGAGTTTGGCCTTCCGGACGACGACGTCGTGCTCTATGCGGGCCTTTGCGGACCGAAACCATGAGCGTTCTTCTGCACTGCTTCGCCAAACGCTCCCCTCACTTCCCGCCCCGCTGCAGGAACTCAAGGAGATCCGCGAAGTCCTGGGCCGAGAGGTTGTTCTCCAGCCCTTCCGGCATCATGGAGGCGGGCCACGCCTTGATCTCGAGGATGTCGCGCCGCAGCACGGTCGTCTCCTCCGCCATCGCGCGCCGGAGCGTGACGCTCGTCGGCGTCTCGGAGGCGATCACGCCGGAGATCATCTCCTGCGAGGGCGTCTTCACGACATAGATCTGGAACGCGGGGTCCACGGCCCGGTTGGGATTCAGGACATCCGTCAGGAGCGTCAGTTTCTCCCGCCCCGCCACGGTCTGGAGGTTCGGTCCCACGGCGTAGCCCTGCCCGTGCAGCCGGTGGCAGCTCGCGCAACTCGTCATGTAGACTTTCTCGCCCTTGGCCGTATCGCCCTTGAGCGCGGCGACCTTCGTCCACAGGGCCGCGATCGTCTGCTCGATTTCGGAGGTCCCTTTCGATTCGAGAAGCTTCCGCGCGCGGTCCCGGATGCCCCCCGAGGGATGCTTGAGCAGCCGGTCCCGATGATGCGCTTCCAGTTCGACCACACGGATCTCGCCCTTCTCCAGCCGCTCGACGATCCCGGCGATCTGGTCGGGCCGATCGAACAGGGCTTTGAGCAACTCGCGCCGAACGGCCGCGGTGTAGCCGGTCCAGCGATCCATCAGCCTGGATACCGACGGGTCGCCCGGCCAGGACGCCAGCGCGCGAACGACCGCCACCTGGATCTCCTGGGGTTCCTGCGGCCGGATGAGCTTGAACAGCGCCGGCCCCGTCTCCGCGGTGGGGAGCAGCGCCAGCAGGTCCACCGCATTCACGCGCTCCGGAACGTCTCGTGCAGGGTCGGTTGCCGTCTCGAGAAGCTTCGCCCCCCATTCGGAGACCCGGCCATCGACTCCAGCCTTCTTGAGAAGCCCGTCGAGGCTCACGCCCCAGCGGCGCAAGGAAGGGCCGAGCGCCGAGAGCGCGGCCAGCCGCCATCGCGCGGGCGGCGTCTCCGCTCCGTCCGCGAGGGATCGCAGCCACTCGACCACCTGCTCCTCGTTCCGCCCGGCCCCCACCAGGTCCGCGAGCTGGCGGACGACCTCAAGGGCGGGCCCTCCCTTCCGGAGGAACTCCCCGCGAAGCCGCGCGAAGAGCCTCGGCGCCACCCCCTTGATCGACGTGTAGACGGCGGTTCGAGTCCAGCGGTCCTCGACATCGCGTACAAGGATCCGCGCCAGGGCGTCCAGGCACTCCTCGCCGCCGACCTCGCCAAGGGTCAGGGCCAGCTGGAAACGCACGCGAGGCGACGGATCGTCGGACATCCCGAGAACTGCGGACCGCAGCGCGGGGTCTGCCAGCAGCGGCTCGGAAAGCCGGAGGGCGAATTCCCGGACCCCGGCCTCTCCGTCCTTCAGCCCCGCCGTGACGTCCGCCGGCTCGAGGGAGCCGAGCCCGTCCAGCAGCCCCAGGGCATGGAGCCTTCCGAAGGCTGACGTGGACCCCCGCGAGAGTTTTCGAATCGACTCTACGGCGGACTTCTCCTGCCTCTCGAGCAGCAGCCGCTGCGCCGTGACGCGCCACCAGGCATTCGAGTTCTCCAGCTGGGCCACAAGGCTCTCCGCAGGAGCCTTCCCCAACTGAGGACGGCCGGCCTTCCCCGGCGCCCCGTGCGCGAGGCGCCAGATCCTGCCCTTGTCGTGTCCCGCGCGCAGGTCGATTCGCTTCTGGACTTCCAGGGGGATCCACTGCGGGTGCTCGATGACGGCGCGGTACATGTCCACGACGTAGAGCGCCCCATCGGGCCCCGTGCAGAGGTTCACCGGCCGGAACCAGTTGTCCGTGGAGGTGAGGAATTCCGAGGTCGGCTCCCCCCGTCTGGCGACGAGGCTGGCCCCCCGGGGAGAGAGGACGTCCCGGTGCACGAGGTTATGCACCGGCTCGCACGTGAACGCGTTGCCACGGTACGGCTCGGGGAAGCGGTCACCCCGGTAGATCGTGACCGAACAGGCAGAGGTGAAGTGGTTGGCCGTGTGCTGGTCGTTGAAGCGCGCCTCGAGCCGGCTCGTGGGGTAGATGCGCGCGGCGGTCCCGTGGTCGGAGATGTCCTCCATGACGACGGGAACGGAGAGCTGCGGATTGCGCGCCGCGTATTTCAGGGGCAGCACGCTCAGCCGGATGTGCGCGGAGTTGTTGTTGATGAACCGGTTGCCCCAGTCATCGAACGCATTGGCGTACTGGGACTGGCCGGCCACCGCCTCGCATTTCGAGAAGTCCATCGAAAACCGGAAGTCCGCGCCGCGGATCGGGACCGCTGCGCCCTTTCCGTCCCCCCGGCGGATCGTGCCTCCGCTGTCCCCGTTGGCGCCGGTGATCCAGTTGTCGAGCCCGAGCTGGAGCCCGTTCGCGCGGTGCTGCTGGTTTCCTTCGGTGAATCCCGTCCAGACCACCTCCCGAACGTCGGCCTTCCCGTCCCCGTCCGTGTCCTTGAAGAACAGGATGTCCGGCGCAGCAGTCACCAGGATTCCGCCCTTCCAGGGCAGCACGCCGTTGGGGTACGGCACCTTGTCGGCAAAGAGGCTGGCGCTCTCGAACACGCCGTCGCCGTCCCGGTCTTCCAGCCGCTTGATGCGGCCCGAGGGAGGCCCGAGGGGATAGTCCGCCATCTCCGTGACATAGAGGCGGCCGTCCTCGTCGAAGGCCATCGCCACCGGGTCCATGACCTCCGGCTCGCACGCCACGAGCTCGATGCGGAAACCCTCCGGCAGCGCGAACGTCGCCAGGGCTTCCCGTGGAGAGAGGTTCCCCGTCGGCTTGGGCTGCGCTTCCTGCCCCGCCCCGAGCAGGGCCACGGAAAGAATGGCGGCGGCGAATCTGGGCATGGCTTCCCTCCGGGATGATTCTACTCATACGGCCCCGCTCCGTCCGGAGTTCCGGGCACGCGGGTCAGCGGTAACGGATCGGCCTGCCCGGGCACAGATCCCCAGCGCTCGGTAGGAGGACCCGGTCGTGAAGCAGCTGTTCGTGGCGCTGGCCCTGATGGCCGGCCTGGGGGCGGGATTCCAGGACGAGAAGGTGCCGGGACTCATCGCCGAGTTTTACAGCATCGGCGAGGGGATGGAGGATTTTCCCACCGTCGATCCGGAGCGCAAACCCACCCTCCGTCGGCTGGACAAGCAGGTCAACTATGAGTCCACCCCCCAGGCGTTCGCGGGCACGACCCTGACCGACCACTTCTACGCGCGGTGGACCGGATTCCTCAAGGTACCCAAGGACGGGAAATACACCTTCTTCACCGAATCCGACGACGGCTCGCGACTCTGGATCGACGACAAGCAGGTCGTCGACAATGGAGGCCTTCACGCCATGGAGGAGAAGAGCGGGGAGATCGAGCTCAAGGCGGGCGACGTCCCCATCAAGATCGACGTCTTTGAGAACGAAGGCGAGGCGGGCTGCAAGGTCTCATGGGAGGCGGACGGCCTCCCCAAGGAGGTCATCCCCGAGAAGGCCTTCCTCCACAGGAAGGACAAGGATCTGGACAAGTAGGGGCCGCGGCCCAGGCCGCCGCGCCGACTCGGCGCCCGTCCCCGCTACAGCTCCTTGATGTAGATGTTCTTGAACTCCAGACGGTTCCCGTGGTGCTGGAGTTCGATGGGCCCTTTCGCCGGGAGCGGGGCCTCCGGGTTCTTCTTTCGATCCCAGTAGTTCTCGAGCGTTACGGAGTCCACCACGAGTTCGCCGTTGAGCCAGACGCTCACCTTGTCGCCTTTCATGACGATGCGGAAGGTGTTCCACTCGCCGATGGGCTTGTCCGCGCACTTGCTGGGTTTGCTGGGGTTCTTCGCGTTGTTGAAAAGCCCTCCGGAGCCTTCGGGCCTGTCTTTCGGATCCCAGATCTGGATCTGCGGCGTGCCCCGCACGTAGATGCCGCTGTCGCCCTTGGGGCTGATCTTCCAATCCACCCACATCTCGAAGTCGCCGTAATCCTTCACGGTCTGAAGGCTGTTCGCCTTGCCGTCGTAGACGAGAACTCCATTCTCCACCGTCCAGTGCGGGAGGATCTTCTCGTTGGCCTTCTTGATCTGCTCCGCGTACTTCGCGGGATCCTTGTCCCTCTGGGGCAGTTCCACGAGCCCCTGCCACCCCGTGAGGTCCTTCCCATTGAACAGGGCCGCGAAGCCCTCGGGCGGAGTGTTATCCTTGGCCTGCGACACCGGAAACAGAAGCGCGACGGCGGCAGCGATCCATTTCATGGCGCCCCTCCTTGTGGTAGGTCCCTGTCGAATCCCGGCGTTGCTCTCCCGCGGCGCATCCGCGGAAATCCATGCCGGCAGCTCTCGGAAGTATTACATCGGCAAGAGGGCGGTAGCGGCGAGATTACTTCTTCGAATCCAGTTCCTTGCAGCGCGCACGGACGAACTCCACCATCTTCGAGCGCACGGGGTCCTCCGCCCCCATCAACCGCAGCACGATCGAGATGTGGTCCCGGCCCTCGGCATCCGCGAACTCCACCCCCTTCACTCCCTCCTTCTCCATGGCCGCCTTGAGGAGCTCCATCGAGACACGGACTTTGAACGTGTCGTTCGTCTCCGTGAGGACGAGCATCGGGACCGTGCACCCCTTCACGTGGGTGACGGGCGACGCCGCCCTGCAGGTCTCGGGATCGGACCCGAAGGCCTCCGGGAAGATCTTCAGCGGGCCCGGGGCGTTCTCCCCCAGCGCCGGGATCACGTAGACGCCGCTCATGGGGATCGCCCCTTTGATGGCCCCGCGCGGGACCTTGAGGTCGTCGAGGTACTTCGGGTCCAGCGCCAGGAGCGCCGACAGGTGCCCGCCGGCCGACTGCCCGGAGACAAACAGCCTTTCGGGATCGCCGCCGTGCTCGACCACATGGCCATGCACCCAGGCGAATGCGCGCGCACAATCCTTCACATGCTCGGGGTGCTTCACGGCCGGGGAGAGGCGGTAGCTGATCGCCGCGAACCCGATTCCCTGCGCCGCGAACCGGCGTCCCAGCATGCCGTAGATCGCCCGGTCCCCGTGCATCCAGGCGCCGCCATGGATCCACACGATGACCGGGGACTTCCTGTCCCCCTTTGGAAGGTAGAGGTCCAGCAGATGCTTCTTCTCGTCGGCACCCGCCCCCTCGCAGTACCTGAGATTCCGGACCTCCTTGATCTCCCCGTCGGGTTTATCCTGAGCCAGGGCCGACAGGCCCGCGTCTAAGGACTTGACCTGAACGAGGGACGGAAGGCCCGGGTCGAAGGAGGTGCCCTGAGCGAGCGTCGGAGGACGCCAGTCGAAGGGAAGCAACAGCGACAGGAAGATTATCCGCATCATCAGGGATTCCGACAGGCCATCGTGCCGCGGGGTTCGGCCACGGTGGTGAGTCCACATCAGCACCAGGAGTTGTCTCACACGCGGGCGACCCATGGGATTGATCCAGTCGAGCCCCTACAGCATCGGCAGCCCCCGCGCCTCCCCCCGGGGGAACTCCCGCTCCAGGCGGCGGATGTCCTCGGGAGTGAGTTCGATCCGGTCCGCACCGGCGTTTTCCTCGACATGCGTCGTCCGGCCGGCCTTCGGGATCGTCAGGACCGAAGGCCACCGCAGGAGAAACCGGAGCGCCACCTGCCGGGGAGTGGCCCCGCGCGCGCGGGCAATCTCCCCCAGGACCTTTGAATCCACCGTGCGGAAGCGCCCCTGATTGAACGGGCTGTACGCCACCACGGCCACTCCGTGCGCCTCGCACCACGGGATGACGGAGTGCTCGATCGCCCTTTCCTCGAGGTTATAGAGCACCTGGTTGCAGGCGATATTCCCATCCCCGACGATTCGCACCGCCTCGTCAAGGTCGCCGACGTCGCAATTGCTCACGCCCCAGGAAAGGATCTTGCCCCCCGACTTGAGCGTCTCGAAGGCCTTGAAGGTCTCGATCAGCGGGGCGTGCCCGCGCCAGTGCAGCAGGTAGCAATCCAGGCGATCCGTCCGGAGCCGCTTGAGGCTCTGCTCGCAGGCCCGTGTCGTGGCCGAAAATCCCGCGTTCGAAGGAAGGACCTTCGAAACCAGGAAGACCCGGTCGCGAATTCCCGAGATCGCCTCCCCCACGATCTCCTCGGCGCGGCCCGAGCCGTACATCTCCGCCGTGTCCACGTGGGTGAGCCCGAGGTCGATCCCCCTGCGAAGCGCGCGGACCGCCTCAGCACGATCGCCCCTCTCCAGTTCCCAGGTCCCCTGCCCCAGCGCCGCGACGGCCGGTCCAGCGGCCCCGAACGACCTCCGCTCCATCAGGGCACAAGGAGCTTCTTCAACTCCAGTACCGTCGCGGCATGGGTCGGATCCTCCGCCAGGTTGCGGTATTCCTTGGGGTCGGTGCTGTGGTCGTACAACTGGGCGCCCTTCCGGCCCTCATCCCATTCGGAGTAGCGCCAGCGCTCGGTCCGCACGCTCCGTCCCATGATCTTCCCACGCGTGACCTGCGTGCGCGCGGGTTTCGTCCAGGCCGCCTTCGGGTCCTCGAGGAGCGGCTTGAGGCTGGCGCCCTCCTGCATCGACGGTTTCGGAAGGCCGCACACGTCCGCCAGCGTCGGATAGACGTCCAGGAGTTCCACGGTCCGGCCACACGCCGAACCGTTCCCGGCCGCCCCCGGGGCCGAGATGATCAGCGGAACCCTCGCCGACTCCTCGAACAGGCTCATCTTCTGCCACTGCCCGTGCTCGCCGAGCAGCCAGCCGTGGTCGCTCATGAAGACGACGACGGTGTCCTTCGTGAGGTCCAGGCGGTCCAGCGCGTCGAGCAGACGCCCCACGCAGGCATCCACCTGGCTTACCGCCGCATAGTAAGCACGCAGGAACTTCCTGAGGTTGTCGTCCGCGATCCCGTAGTTCGCGGGCTTCACGGAGAAGGCTGCCTCCGGTATCCCCGCCAGGTGCTCCGCGGGCTCCTTCGGGAGCTGCATCTTCTCGAGGGGATACTTCTCGAAGTGCTCGGATGTCGCGATGCATGGCACGTGCGGCCGGAACAGCCCGGCGGCGATGAAGAAGGGGTTGTCCTTGTGCCCTTCGAGGAGCTTGACCGTCTCGGCCACGATCTTCCCGTCGGTCTGCCCGGTGTCCGGCCCGTCCGATTCGCACCAGCAGAGCGCCGCTCCGAGGCCGCGCTGGGGGCCGGGCATGTAGTTCGTGACCTTTTCCTCGACCTCCTTGTCGCGCCCCTTCGGGTTCACCACCTGATTCCACGACGCCGGATCGTCCAGCCCGTTGGTGCCGATCTGCGCGGGAACCCCGTAGTGGTACAGCTTGCCCACCCTCGCGGCGAAGTACCCGGCCTTCTGGAAGTGCTGCGGGAGCGTCGCGACGTCCGGTACCGCATCCCGGAACCTGCGCGCGTTGTCGATCACCTTCGTCGTGTCGGGACGAAGGCCCGTCAGGAACGACGTGCGGCTCGGGTTGCAGAGCGGGAACTGGCAGTACGCCCGGTCGAAGCGCACGCCGAGGGCGGCAAGCCGGTCGATGTTGGGGGTCTTCACCCACGGGTGGCCGTAGCAGCTGAGGCTGTTGTTGAGATCGTCCGAGACGATGAGGAGCACGTTCCGGCGGCCCGTCGCCCGCGCCCCCTGCTCCCGGGGCGAAGCGCACGCCGTGATCGCCGCGAGAAAGACGACCCCCGTAAGCAGTCGAATCATGGTCCGACCCCTCCGTCTCTGCCAGGTAGAACCCCGGACCCCCACTCCGAGTTCCGTCAGCGTCGCAGCGCGATGCCTGCGTACGGGCCGGGGTCCGTCGCCAGGAGGAAGCCGTCGAGGAGGCGCGAACCCGAGGCGACCCCGGCCGCCTCCTTCACCCCGAGGATCGGCCCGCCGTGGGCCAGCACCAGGACCTCCCTGCCAACCGCCCGCGCCACCGCTCCGATGCGATCCACTTCCACGGCCGCCTCCGCGGGCGTCCTTCGAGCGCGGTTCCCAGCCGGACCCGAGGTCGCCAGTCCCAGGTGCACCACCACCGCGTCCGCCCCCGCCGCAGCCATGGCGGCCGCGTCCTCGGCCGTGAAGACCAGCGGCAGCGTCACGAGGTCGATCCCGCGCGCCCTCCGCACCATCTCCACTTCCCGCCCGTACCCCAGTTGCGTCTCCTCCAGGCTCGCGCGGAAGACGCCGTCGATCAGTCCCAGGGTGGGGAAATTCTGCACCCCGGCAAACCCCGCCTCCGCCACTTCGGGCAGGAACTTGTCCATGAGACGCATGGGGTCGGTCCCGCAAAGACCGGCGATGAGCGGGACGCGGCGACTCTGGCCCAGGGCTTCCTTCGCCAAGTCCAGCACGATGGCGTTCGCATCCCCGAACGGCATCATCCCGAGGAGCGACCCGGGGGCATCAGGACGGAACCGAAGCGAATTCGTGACCACGCAGAAGTCGGCCGCGACACCCACGATCCCGGTCCCGAGGATCGGCTGTCCGGATTCAATCTTCTGACGCCAGGCTCGCAGCAGTTCCTCGCGAGGGCGGCCCACTTACGGCTTCTCCCGCGACAGGAACTCCAGGAGGTCCGCGAGCTTCCCGTCCCCGAGCGCCTTCAAGCCCTCCGGCATGATCGAGAGGCTGCTCGGCTTGAGCTGCTTCACGTCGCCTCGCGAGACGATCGTCTCCTTTGCCTCCGCGTCGACAATGCGGAGCCTGTCGCTCCCTTCGGTGAGGATCACCCCCGCCAGGCGACGCCCGTCCTTGAGCTCCACCAGGTGGTTCACGTAGTCCGGATTGATCGTGGCGTTCGGCTCGACGATGTCCTTCAGGATCCGCGCGGGGTCCCAGTGGATGAGGTTGCTGAGGTCCGGCGCAGCCTTCCCGCCCTCCCCCCGCAGGCTGTGGCACTGCGAGCACTTCGCCTCTCCCGTGAAGAGCGCCTTGCCCCTCGACCAATCTCCCTTCCCCAGGGGAGAAGCGGCCTCCTTCGCCGCCGGGCGGGGCGGCCGGTGGGGCGCGGCCCACGGAATGCGGAAGTGCTCCGGACGCAGGGCCTTCGTGAACGGATCGCCTTCGGGACGGAACCAGGCTCGGAACTCCAGCGGCGCCCCGCCTGTGCGGACTTCGACCGCCACCACCGCCGGTTCCGCCGTCACGTCCGCGGCAATCTCCACCGAGGGACCTTTGGCCTCGAGACGGTCCCAGGTCACCGTGAACGCGGCATTGGAGGAGAGCCCCACCCTTGCGCGTTTCCCCGGAAGCACGGCCTGCCACCGGAGCGAGAGACGACCCGGTCTGGACAGGAAGTCCAGGTACCGCTCGTGCTCCGCCGAGCCCCGGAGGAAAGCGCGCACCACTTCCGGATCGGGATGCGGCACCCACCCGGACCATGCCGGATCCGCGACTCCCTCGGGAGTCCACGACGCCTCCGCCCCCGAGAGATCATAAGCCAGGTCCACCGGAACGTCGGTCGCCCCCTTGACGGTCACTGCATACGTCGCGAGCCACGGATGCGAGGCGGTCGTCAGCGTCAACGTACGCCGATCCCCGGAGAGGGCGGCACCCGCCACCTTCATGGCCACCCGGGGGGAGCGCGCCTGCTCCTCGAGCACCTTGTAGGGGGGGCGCAGGGTTTCGTGGCGATCCCCCGCGCCCACGTATTCGCCGAAGACGATCGCCGCTTCCGGCTTGGCCCCCGCGTCCAGGGCCCTGTCGAAGGCCACCTTCACCTCGAGAGGTCCCGAGGGCCAGGCGGCCACCGGCTGCGCTGCGGCGCGCCCCGTCCACGAGATCTTGAACAGTCTGCCCTCACCCTTGGGACCCGTTCCCCAGTCGGGAGGGCCGCTGTGACAGGTCACGACCAGGTCCCCCTTGGGCGAGACCGCGGGGTCGATCGCCAGCATCGACAGGCTGGCGATCATGAAGTGGCGGCCCACGTAGCCGTGCGGGGTCTTCACCAGCGGGACGCGCCAGAGTTTCCCCCTCGACTCGCCGATGATCAAAGCGTCGCCTTCCCACGCGGGCGGACCGAACGAAGAGCGGCCGGTCCCCGACTCGTTGAACTTGATGCCGCACGTGGACTGGTGCTGCGGGCCGAACGTCACGAGCGCCCCTTCATCGATGACGCCGGCGTTGTGCTGCGGATGGGGCGGCGGAAAACCATAGTTCCGGCCCGGGAGGATGTGCAGGAGTTCATCGAGCGGATTCCCGTTGGGCATCCACGTCTCGCCCTCCTGATCCGTGGCGAAGAGGTCGCCGTGGCGGTTCATGGCCATCCCCACCGGAAACCGGACGCCGGTGCAGACCGTCTGCCGGCTCTTCCGATCCGGCGCGAGTTTCTGGACGGTTCCCCGCTCGCTCTTGACGTCGTAG
Organism: Planctomycetota bacterium; assembly: GCA_023261405.1. Taxonomy (GTDB): domain Bacteria; phylum Planctomycetota; class MHYJ01; order MHYJ01; family JACPRB01; genus JACQFK01. Next base: position 5,313 of record JAHFOZ010000023.1, on the reverse strand, counting down.
TGGGCCTTCCCCTCCTTGTCGAGGAGAAAGGCGTTGGCGAAGTTCGTGCAACCCAACCCGAAATAGAGACTGCCGTCCTTGTCGAGCGCCAGCCCCACGGTGTCCACCGCCTGCGCGATCTCCTTCCACCCCGTGGCGACGACTTCGCTCGTGTCGCCGGTTCCGTCGCCGTCCGTGTCGCGGACCAGCGTGACCTTCCCCTTCGACGCGACGTAGATCCCCTCCCGGGCGATGACCATCCCGATGGGTCCGCGGAAATCGCCCTCGCCCTGGTACCACCATGGCTTCACCTGGTCTTCGAGGCCATCTCCGTCCGTGTCGGTGAGCGCGTGGATGCGCCCGTCGTATCCCAGCGCGATCAGGCGGCCGTCGGGCGCGTACTCCACATTGTTGATGTTCGTCAGCTTCACCGGGAGCTCGCGAACCGTGAATCCCGGCACGAGCATGGTGATCGGCGGAGGGGGCTCGTACGCCAGGAGTTTTCCCTCGAGAAGCGCCTGGTGTTTCTTCAGGAGGTAGCCTTCGACCTTCTCGAGTTCCTCGGCCGCCAGGATTCGGCCATAGAGGAGAACCTCGGCCACGTCGCCGTGAAAGAATCCCTGATCGGACGTCGGAGCCTGCGAGTTGCTGTAGTGCCGGGCGCCCACGTGAATCTCGGCGAAGGCCGCCGTTCCCTCCGCACGCTCGCGGGATCCCGCAGCCACGCCGCCCACACGGAGCCGCACGCCGTCCTTTCCAGGGGTCGAGGTGATGGCAACAAGCTGGGAGCGCCCAAACGGAAGGGTCCGGGCCAGGAGGTTCCGCTCGCCGGAGAAACCAGCCCCTTCCGCATTCAAGGAGGACAGGGCCCCGCCGGCGCCCCCGAGATCGAGGTTGAAGCCCGTGGTGTAGTCATTCTTTCCCGGGGCGTTGGAACTCAGGAACCCGTGGAAACCTCCGGCGTTTGAATGGGCCGCCACGACGACCAGCGTGGTGTATTCCCGGAGCGAGAGGTCCAATCCGCGGATCCCCATCCGATCATCGCGGCCGTCGAAGCGAAGGGACGCGGCGGACCCCGAATGGACCATGCGGGGTGCCTGCTCGGCATTCGGCGCGGCAAGCGGGCGCTTCCGACCCGACCCGTCCCTCCACAGGAGGACCTGCTCCCCATCCCGCGCGTCGATGCGCGTTGCATCCAGCCAAAGGTGCAGGCCCGGGGAGGCCGGCAGCGCGGGATCCGCCCATGCCTCGACCCCCTCCTGCGCGGCTGTCGCGGCGAGGAGCAGGACAATGCCGATTCCCGGAGTCATGATCACCCCCAATGCTCTCCCGGACCGGTCCCGGTTGCAAGTAAACTCGACGGAGTACATAATCCCTCATCGAATGAAGCTCCTCCACCTCCTGATCCGCACGGTCTACTATCTTTCGATCGCGGGAGCCCTGGGGCTCATTGTCACGGCAGCCGCGGTGCGCGATCTCGGCGGGGATCGCCTGAAACTCCTCCTGACTCTGATCGGCTGCTTCAGCGCCGCGGCGGTCGCGCGGATCACCCTCTGGGCATCTCCCGGGGCCCCGGCGTGGATGACCCGGGGTGGTCTCATGGCGATCCTGCCTCCGTTCGTCGCCTTCCTCGCCAATGTGTGGACCTCGGCCACGGAGCAGCCGACCCTCTGGCGGGCGTGGTGGATGTCGATGGTCCTCTCCGTTTCGTGGACCCATCTCCTGGCGATCCGGCGCGGCATGCGCGCGGGCGCCGATCGCCTGGGGCGCGCCACGCTCCTGGCCACGGCCCTCGCGGGGTTCCTCCTCTTCTGCCTGGGGTTCAGCCCGCGCCTCCCCGCGAAGCCGGGCCTGGCTTTCTTCATCTTCTACGCCCTTGCCGCCGCCGTTTCCGCGATCGGCTGCTGGGCGCTCTGGTACCGGTACCGCCGCCAGCCCGGGCCCCGCCCCCCCCTCTCCCGCGGCATCCGCAACTCGCTGCTGGCCGCCAGCCACGCCGCCCTCTTCGCGGCCGGCATCTACCTCGGCGCGGGACCCGTCCCTCCCGATCCCGCCCAGGCGCTCCCCTTCGCGCTCCAAGGGCTTACCGCGGATCAGCTCGACCGGCAGATTCGTGCCGACCTGGAGAGGCTCAAGGCCGCCGTCGCGGGACTGCAGGACCTCAATCGGCGGGCCGGCATCCTTCGCGACGAACTCGCCAAGAGACGCAAGGCGGAGGGGCGCGAGTTCTACCGCCCCGAGGAGGACGACAGAATCCGCGCGCACTTCCTCACCTACCTCTCCTATCGCTCGTCGCTCCTGCGCCTCGTGGCCACCTATGCCGGTTACCAGACCGTGGCCGATCCGGGGACGCGTACCCGCTGCTTCATCCTGGGTTATGGCGCCGGGGTCGCCGCCTACGACGCGGCGCTCACCCTGGTGACGATGTACGGGGTCGACCCCATCGGCCAGAAGAAGCTCAACGAGGCCGAGTCACGCTGGGGGATCCCCGCCGGCATGTACGATCAGATCTACTACGGCGCCGCGAAAGAAGAGAACCTCCAGCAGATCCAGGAGGGCGGCGCCTATTACCTGCAGATGTGCGACACCTGGAAGACCGAGCAGATCTTCCCGGCCGGCGATTTTCTCTGGCTGGACGAGCGCATCCGCACCAGCCTTGCCTACGTCCGATCCCACGAGGTCAGCCGGACCAGGGCCTGGGTCTCCCGCCTGGTCGACCGGGTGACTCAGGACGTCAGGAAGCCCGTCTACTCCGCCCAGTCGATCCTTTCCACCTGGATCGGCGACACCAAGGTCATCCAGGAGCAACCCCTGATCTCCCTTGGACAGATCAGGGAACTCCGCCGGAAGCTCAAGCCCGGCGACATCCTTCTCGAGCGTCGCAATTGGTATCTCTCGAACGCATTCCTCCCCGGGTTCTGGCCGCACGGGGCGCTCTACGTCGGAGATGCTGAGGACATCCGGAAGCTGGAGATCGCCGACCGCCCGGAGGTCCGCCGCCGCTTCCCCGATTTCTGCAAGATGGCCGCCGACGGGAACCCGCACACGGTGATCGAATCCGTCAGCGACGGCGTGATCTTCAACTCGCTCGAGGAATCGATGCACGCCGATTACGTCGCGGTGCTCCGGCCCCGGCTCCTGGATCCAAGGGCGATCGCGGAGGCGGTCGCCACGGCCTTCAGCCACCAGGGGAAACCCTACGACTTCGAGTTCGATTTCTTCACGTCGGACAAGCTCGTCTGCACCGAACTGGTCTACCGCTCCTACGAGGGAGCCCTTCAGTTCGATCTCGAGCGGGTCATGGGACGGGACACGCTTCCGGCCGACCAGATCGTGCGGAAGTTCATCCGCGAGCGAGCACGCCCCGGCGCGCAACTGGAGTTCGTTCTCTTCCTGGACGGCCGCCCCGGCGAGAAGCGAGCCGACTACGGCGACGTGGAAACGTTCTGCGTCACTCCGGACCGGCCCAGCGCCTTCAACAAATAGGAAGCCGGCCTCGGGGTGAGCCCCCATTGATTCCGTGGGTTGTCCCGCAGTCGGACAGGACGTGGAATCAATTCAGTCGAACCCCCTCGATCAAAAGGAGAGGCTCAGCGTCAGGGCCATGAACGGAGAGGGGTCGGTACTCACCTCCTCGAGATTGTCCCCGTCCCTGGACTCCACGGTATATTGTTGCCAGAGGTCGAGCCCCGCATGCACGCCCCACGAGAACGTGCCTCCCGCCAGCTGCATGCGGAATCCCGCGTCCAGGGCGAACCGGTCGTCCTGCACCACTCCCTTGTCCGGCACGCTGCCCTCGTCCAGGCGGAACCGCCGCATCGCGTAATACCCGCGCGCCTCAAGTTTCTTCCCCCCCGCCGGATCGAGGGAGTACGTCAGCGAATAGCCCGTCCCCACCCGGGACTCGTTTTGCAGCGTGAGCTCGGGAGTGATCTTCCAGTCGATGATGGGCAGCGGGAAGACGTAGGGGGACTCCTCGATCCTCGTCTGGATGCGAAGCGCCACGCCGATCGTAAGGTCGGCGCTGAGCCGCATCATCGGCCCGATCCCGAGACCCAGCGAGACCCCGTCCGCCGGCGACGCGCCCTCCTCGTACTGGGAATACACGTTGACGGCAGCCAGCCCGGACCACTGCATGTCGAACACGTGGATCCACGATCCCTCCGCCCGCATCACGAACATGTCCTCGAAGAGGTCGGTCACCCCCGGCAGCAGTTCCGCGTCGCTGGAGAAGTCGTAGCGGTAGAAATCGAAACCCGCATTGAACTTCAGGTAATCCATCATCCCCGCCGTGTACGAGGCGTCCACGGTGAGCTTCACCTGGGACACCGCCACCTGGCCCACCCCCTCGAGATCCGCGTCGAACCGGTAGCTGTCCGTCGTCGTGATCCCGATCTTCAGCGGCGGGGGCGGCGCCTTCGGCTCCTGAGCACAGGCCAGGAGGGAACCCCACACGACCGTTCCAAGGATCATCGCAACCTCGCTCGAATGAAGATCGTAAAGTGAGTCGGGCTATGATATCCACCCGCATCATGGGAGGGAACGATTCCATGCGAGTTTCTGTTGCCCTGATCCTGCTCTGTGTCCTGCCGGTCGCCGCGGACGGTGAACGGGACAACAACCAGGAAAACGTCCGCCCGATCCCCCCGCCCGGAGTCGCGGTGCCGGAACCGGACAAATCGGAACTCGAGGCCGGCCTCAGGACCCTCGGGGACGAGATCGCCCCCCTTCGGGGCCAGACGAAAGCCGACCTCCTCGCCGACGTGGAGATCTACCACAAAGCGGTCCGTTACGCGCTCCAGCACAACGAATTCTTCAACGTCAAGGAGATCCCCGTCGCGAAGACCCTGCTCAAGCAGGGCCTGGAGCGCGCGGGGCACCTGAAGGAAGGCCGGAGCCCGTGGGCGTCGGCCACCGGACTCGTTGCCCGCGGCTATGTCTCCAGGATCGACGGCTCCGTCCAGCCTTACGGCCTCGTGATTCCCGCATCCTACGACCCGCAGGCGAAGACCCCCCATCGCCTCGACACCTGGTTCCACGGTCGCGGGGAGACGCTCTCGGAGCTCAGCTTCATCGACCAGCGCCAGAAGTCCGCCGGTGAGTTCACCCCGAAGGACGCGTTTGTCCTCCACCTCTATGGCCGCTACTGCAACGCCAACAAGTTCGCAGGGGAAATCGACCTCTTCGAGGCCCTGGAGAGCGTGAAACGCCAGTACCGGATCGACGAAGACCGGATCGTCGTCCGCGGGTTTTCCATGGGGGGCGCCGCGTGCTGGCACTTCGCCGTCCACCACCCGGGTCTCTGGGCCGCCGCCGCCCCGGGAGCCGGGTTCT
>JAHFOZ010000401.1 GCA_023261405.1 Planctomycetota bacterium | reverse complement strand
CTGGTGGAAGGATCATCGGAATGAGCACGTCGGGAAGTAAGCGGGGTCAGGCTACTCCGGGTCCCGCCTTCTTGAGCTTTGCGATCGAGAGCCACATCGGAAGGGGACTCGGCGAAACGTGCATTCCGCCCGCCACCCCGGTCTTGGGGGTGAAGCCGAACTTCGTGTAGAACTCGACGGCGTCCGGCTTGGCATCCACGGCGATGCCGACGCACCCGTAATCGGATGCCATCCTGAGAGCCAACTCAAACACGGCTGCCAGGAGCTCCTTGCCCACTCCCTTGCCCCGACAGGACTCATCCACGGCGAGGCGGGCCAGCCGGAGGATGGGGAGGGGGTACTTCGGGAGGCGGCGACCCGTCGCGGCCGAGAGCGCCTCGGATTCGATCTGGCCCGGGGAGACCGTGGCGAAACCCAGGATGCGCCGGTCCTCGACGGCGATGTACGTCGTGCCGATATGGTGGCGGAACTGGTTCTGGCCCGCGTACTTGAGGAAGAAGCGATCGAGGTCGGCATCGCCGGATCGGAACGGCTCCCGATCGTCGTCCTGCCGGAGCGCCCTAATGTCCACGGCGCCTGGACATCAGCTTGCGCAAGGCCGGGGGGGGCTCCGATGGGGATTCGATCTCCTTCACGACCTCTTCGAACGATTCCTTCGTGAGCACGAGCGTCGAAGGGATGATGATGTCGTCCGGCAGTTCCTGGAGCGCCTGCAGATGGTGGCGCAGGGCCTCCTCGACGAGAAACCCTTTCTTGAAGCCCCGGGCTTTCACCATGGCCTCAAGCATGGCTTTCGTCGATTTCGAGACGACGGCCGAAATCTGGATTTCGCCTGCCTTGGTCGCCAAGTCCTATCCTCCATAGGGAATCCTATATTTTCCTAGGGCCGAAGTCAAGCCTCATTCCCTTGACGAGGCCTCTTCACTCGCCGTAGCTTCCAGGGGATGACGGTGGACCTGGCGGCCCGGCACCGGGAGCTGCTCCTCGAGGAGTTCCCGACGATCCGCGCGCAGGCCGACGCCGCGGTCCGACTCTTCGACGAGGGGGCGACCCTCCCGTTCATCGCGCGCTACCGGAAAGAAGCGACCGGCGGGCTGACGGAGACCCGGCTCAAGGAGATCAAGGATCGCCGCGAGTTTCACGCTGCCCTGCGGGATCGGAAGGAGACGATCCTGAGGTCCATCGGGGAGCAGGGCGCGCTGACCCCCGACCTCGAGCGCACGATCGTGGACTGCCGCGACCGGCAGCGGCTCGAGGACCTGTACCTTCCGTACAAGCCGAAGCGCCGCACCCGCGCGCAGGTCGCCCGGGAGAAGGGCTACGAGCCCCTGGCCGACCTCCTCTGGGCGCACCGGCCCGCGTCCGGCAGCCCGGAGGCGATGGCCGGGGCGTGCGACATCCTGGCGGAACGCATCGCCGAGCATGCGCCGACGCGCGAAGGGGTCCGCGAGGCGACGCTCCGGCGCGGGCGGCTCTGCTCCCGGAAGAAGCGGGGCGTCGAGGCCGACCGCTCCAAGTTCGAGATGTACTTCGAGTTCAACCAGAACCTTGCCCGGCTCGCCTCCCACCAGGTCCTCGCGATCTGCCGGGGCGAGCGGGAGGGCGTCCTTTCCGTTTCCATCGAGGTCGAGCCGGCGCCCATCCTTGAGCAGCTCGACCGCACGTTCAACCGGCCGCAGTCGCCCCACCGGGCGCGCTTCCGGGAGGTCGTGAAGGACGCCTACGAGCGGCTCCTCGCCCCCTCGATCGAGACCGAGGTCCGCGCCTTCGTGCTCGAGAACGCCGGGCGGGAGGCCATCCGGGTCTTTGCCGAGAACCTCCGCAACCTCCTCCTCGCGCCTCCGGTGCGAGGGGAGGCGATCCTGGGAATCGACCCGGGCCTGCGCACGGGCTGCAAGGTCGCCGTCATCGATCAGACGGGGAAGTTCCTCGAGAATACGGTCGTCTACCCCGAGCGCCCGGACGCCGCCGCGACGCTGGCCCGCCTGGTCGCCGCCCACGGGGTCGGCCGCATCGCGTACGGAAACGGCACCGGCTCCCGCGAGGTCGAGGAGTTCCTGAAGAAAGCATGCCTCGGCGTCCCCGCCTTCGCCGTGAGCGAGGCGGGCGCGTCCGTCTATTCCGCCTCCGACGTCGCCGTCCGGGAGTTCGGCCACCTCGACGTGACGGTGCGCGGGGCGATCTCCATCGCGCGGCGCCTCCAGGACCCGCTCGCGGAGCTCGTCAAGATCGACCCGAAAGCCATCGGCGTGGGGCAGTACCAGCACGACGTGGACCCGGAGACGCTCAAGGGCGAGCTCGACCAGGTCGTCGAATCCTGCGTCAACCAGGTGGGCGTGGACGTCAACACCGCCTCCGTCGAGCTCCTCTCGTACGTCGCGGGGCTCACGAGGCCGGTGGCCGAGCGCATCGCGGCCGGCCGTCCCTTCCGCTCCCGGGAGGACCTCAAGCGCGTCCCCCGCCTGGGACCCAGGGCGTTCGAGCAGGCCGCGGGTTTCCTCCGGATCCCGGGCGCGGAGGACCCCCTGGACGCCTCGGCCGTCCACCCCGAGAGCTACTACGTCGTCCAGAAGATCGCGGCGAAGCTGGGCCGGCCCGTGAGGGAGCTCATCGCCCGGCCGCTCGACGTCCGGCCGGAGGACTTCGTGGACGAGCGCGCCGGCCTTCCGACCGTCGTGGACATCCTCGAGGAGCTCAAGAAGCCCGGCCGCGATCCCCGTAAGGAGTTTGTCGCGGCGAGGTTCGATCCATCCGTGACGGCCCTCGAGCACGTCCAGGCCGGCATGGTCCTGGAAGGCGTGGTGACCAACGTCACGCGCTTCGGCGCCTTCGTCGACCTCGGAGTCCACCAGGACGGGCTCGTCCATGTCTCCGAACTCGCCCCGCGTTTCGTGAACGACCCTGCCGAGGTCGTCCGCGTGGGCCAGGTCGTCCGCGCGAAAGTGCTCTCGGTCGACCCCGCCCTCCGCCGCATCTCCCTCTCGCTGAAGCAGGCCTGACGGAGCAGGGAGGGTGCGCCCGGGACGCCGATCCGCTTGCCTTTGCCCTCCGAATCCTTAGGATGAGGGGCGTTCCAGGGAGGCTTCGCGATGGCCAGGCACGTCCGAATCGGGCTCGTGGGCTCGGGGTTCGCCGCGCACTTCCACCTCGCCAGCTACGAGAAGGTCTACGGCGAGGACTTCGAGGTCCTCGGCCTCTTCGGGCGCTCCAAGGACAAGACCGCGCATCTCGCGAAGGAGTTCGAGGTCCCGAAGGTCTACGAGAGGTTCGAGGAGATGCTCGCGGACAAGGAGATCGACGCCGTCGACCTCGTGATCCCGAACTTCATGCACGTGCCGCTCGCGGTTAAGGCGGCGCAGGCGGGGAAGCACGTGTTCTGCGAGAAGCCGCTCACGGGGTACTTCGGGCCGGCCTCCGCGCCGGCGGGGACCTGGACGGCGAAGGGGTTCCCCCGCGAGGAGATGTTCAAGGCCGCCGTGGCGGAGGCGGACCTGGCGTACGACGCGGTGACGAAGGCGGGCGTGACGCTCTGCTACGGGGAGAACTGGGTCTACGCGCCTCCCATCGTGAAGGTGAACCGCCTCCTGGCCGCGAGCGGGACGCCCATCCTGCGCATCCAGGGAGAGGAGTCGCACAGCGGGTCGCACGCGCAATACGCCAAGCGCTGGCAGACGGCGGGGGGCGGGTCCCTCATCCGGCTCGCCGTGCACCCGGTGGGCGCGGCGCTGTACTTGAAGTACGAGGAGGGCCGCCGGCGCAACGGGAAGCCCATCCGCCCGGTCTCGGTGAGCTGCGAGGTCGCCAACCTCACGTGGATGAAGTCCTTCCAGGACGAGCCGAGGAAGCACATGAAGTCCGACTGGGTGGACGTGGAGGATTACGGATCCATCCTCCTGACGTTCGAGGACGGCTCGACCGCGCAGCTGACGTCCAGCGACACCGTGATGGGCGGCATCTACAACTACCTGCACGTCTGGGGCGCGCGCGCGGTCCTGAAGGCCAGCGTCAACCCGAACACCGCCTGCCAGGCCTACACGCCGGACGGGGGCTACTTCAAGGACGAGTACCTCGTGGAGAAGACCGAGAGCAAGGAAGGCTGGTCGTTCCCCTCCCCGGACGAGGACATGGTGACGGGATACCCCGACGAGCTGCGCGACTTCGTGGGCGCGGTCTCGCACGGACGCGCGCCGAAGTCCGACCTCATGCTGGCGCACGACGTGGTGGTGGTGACGTACGGGGCCTATCTCGCCGCGGAGAAGGGCGCGCGGATCGACCTGCGCCCGCATCTCCGCAAGTAAATGAGTCCCCCTGGAACGCGGACATGTTTTTGAACCACAAAGGCACCAAGACACCAAGGCGTTCAAAGGGGGGCTTGGTGTCTTCGTGTCTTGGTGGTGAACTTGGCTCCTGCGGTTCAAGATGGGCCCGTCCGACATGAACGCCGGCCCGGCCTTGGAGACGCTCCGGAAGACCGTGGAGGATGCGGTCCGCGACGTCCGCGTCACGGACATCCACACGCACCTCTATGCGCCGTGCTTCGGCGACCTGCTGCTCTGGGGGATCGACGATCTCCTGACCTACCACTACCTGGTGGCCGAGTTCTTCCGAGCGAGCGATCTGCCGTATGACAAGTTCTGGAAACTGCCCAAGGCCGGCCGGGCGGACTTGATCTGGAAGGCGCTCTTCCTCGACCGGTCCCCGGTGAGCGAGGCCTGCCGGGGCATCGTCACCGTCCTCGACCGGCTCTGGCTCAACCCGGGGCGCCGCGACCTGGCGGAGGTCCGCCGCTGGTTCGCCGGGCAGAAGCGCGAGGCCTACCTCGCGAAGGTGTTCGATACGGCCGGGATTCGCGACTGCGTGATGACGAACGACCCGTTCGACGACGCCGAGCGGCCCGTCTGGCTCAAGGGGTACGCGGCCGACGAGCGGTTCAAGGCGGCGCTCCGCATCGACCCGCTCCTCCTGGGCTGGGAGAAGGCGGCCCCGCGCCTGAAGGAGTGGGG
>JAHFOZ010000400.1 GCA_023261405.1 Planctomycetota bacterium | reverse complement strand
GCCTGGGCGGATGTTCACCGCGCGCATCGTCTGGAGCTGGGCCAGCGAGGGGCGGAGCTCAAGGGTGACGTACTTCCGGTCGTTCGAGACGATCGGGCGGACGTCGAGCACCACGCCGTGGGTCAGGATGCCGACGATGGGGTCGTACGCCGCGGCCAGGGTCGACACCTGGGGCTCGTAATCCTGGATGTACGCGATCTGCGTCAGGAACATCACGTGCGAGCGTTGCGTGTTGAAGACCGTGATCCGCGGCGCCTGGACGAGGGTGGCCTTCTGGTGCTTGTTCACCGCGCGGAGGGCCATCTGGAGGGCTTCCCGGCCCAACCACTGGTACTGGAGGCCCAGGCCGCCCGTATTGAAGAGGCGGTTCGACATGGGGTCCACGCCGATGCCCGTCAGGGGGTCGGCCTTCATGAGCGTATGAAAGGTCTGCGCGCGGAGTTCGTAGGACTGCAGCCCTGCCGCCTTGGCCGTGTAGAAGCCGTAGCCCAGCTCGCCGACGGCCTGCTCGTCGATGATCGTGTTGCCGAGGGCGGGGAAGTCGGTGCCCGGGATGCCCACGTTGGCCCGGTTCATGATGTCCACGCCGACCTCCTCGAGGAAGTCGTCGTAGGCGGCCACGAAACGGCAGGTCACGGTGACCATGGTGCCCGTGTAACTGCGGAGCTTGCCGAGGAACTCGCGGAGCTCGCGATGCACTTTCACCGACGCGTTCACCAGGAGTTGCTGGTTGGGCGTCTTCTCGATGGTCTGGTCGCCCTCCCAGGTCCCGGGGGAGATGTTCTCCTTGATGAGGTCCACGATCTGCTCCTCGCCCACGGACGACTCCTTGGGCTCGTCGAGGGTGAACGTGGCGCCCGTGAGGGGGCCGCCGCCGCCCGCGGAGGGGGAGACGAGCTCGACCTTCGGGCCCGCGAAGTCCTGGAGTTTCACCAGGATGTCGCGGATGTCGTGCAATTCCAGGACGTTGTTGCCCCCGGCCTTCTTGGGGTCGGTGAGGAGGACGACCTTCTCCTCCGTGATCCGGTAGTCCAGTCCGAACTGGGAGAGGAGGAGCTTGAGCACGTTCTTCAGGACGAGGTCCTTCACCTTGAACGTGATGGCCTTGTTCGGATCCACCGTGTCGCGCAGGGCCGCGTCGAGGACGATGTTCAGCCCCGAGAAATCGCGGATGAAGGAGAGGATATCCTCGAGCTTGGTGTTGTCGAAGGCGAGGTCGATCTTCATGGTGTCGAGCTTGCGGTTGATGGCGAGGATCTCCGGATCCTCGTCGCCGCTGACGGCGCCCTCGTGCCTGATCACGCTTTCCGTGATGCGCTTGGAGATGTAGGCCCACTCGGTCCGGTCGGGGAAGCGGACCGTGGAGGCGTAGGGGATGATCGCCTCCTCGTCGTCGTCCGTCATCTGCTTCCAGTGCTCGACCTTCTTGGCGAGGATGCTGTAGTAGTCCGACTTGTGCTTCGTCTTGAAGGCATCCTCCTTGAGCTCGCGGGCCACGGTGTAGTGCGGGTCGATCAGGAGGACCTCGTCGCACAACTTTGCGCAGCGATCGAATTTCTTCTGGTCGAAGGCCATGTACGCGAGTTCGAGGAGGTGCGCGATCTTTTTGGTGATCTCGCGCTTCGTGGCGACCTCGTGGGCTACGGCCTCGTTCTCCGCCTCCTTGGTCTTCTCCTCCTCGACGCGGCGCTCCTCGAGCACTTTCGCGTTCCGGGTCTTGAGGACGTACTCCTGGACGCGGGGGAGGAGGTCCACCATCGCCTTGACTTCGTAGGGGATGGCCTTGATCTTGAACTCGGCGTTGTCGAACTCGTTCTGGGCCTGCTCGTACATGCGGGCGTTGTAATACCGCTCCCCGTCCCGCACGTGCTTGGTGATCTCGATCTGGGCCTGCTCGATCTTGACCTGGAAGTTCCGGACCTCGTCCTCGCCCAGCGAGCGGGCGCCGTACTCGGGCCGTCCGCTCACCGTGAGCTGGTTGAGATCGAAGAGCAGCTTGCGCGCGGCCAGGTTCTCGTGCCAGGACTCCACGGCCTTCTGGGCCTCGACCTTGGCCTTTTCGAAATCGTTCTTGTTGTGGTGCGACAGGGCGATCTCATAGTGGCGCTGGGACTGGTAGATCCGCGCCTGCTCTTCCTGGGTCCGCCCCTTGGCCAGGTCCTGGGCGATCTTCTCATACTCGGGGTTGGCGGCCTGGATGGCTACATCCTTGGTCGGGGGCGGGGCGGGCTGCTGGGGTGCGGCCACCGGCTCGGAGGGAGGAGCCTGCACGGCGGGATCGGCGTTCCCCGGCTCGGGCTCGGCCGTCGAGCATCCGATACCCGCCAGGATCGCCATCGAGACGAACGCCGCCCACGTCCGCAGGGTGAGATGCCTCATCGTTCCAGTCCTCCACCGACCCCGAGCCGCACCGGATGACATAGTCGGAGACGCAGCTCCGTACGGGTACCCTGCAAAATTCTACCGGAATCGGGGATTCAGGCAAGGAAAAGAAGGGTCGTGGGAGGCTACTTCTTCGCCGGCCCGGGGCCCTTGGGGGGCGTCGGCAGGTACTTCTGGTGGCGGGGATTGGCGGCGAACTCCACGTTGTCGATCCCCTCCTCGCGGCAGGCGTTCACCACCCCGATGACGTGCTCGTAGGGGGTCTCGCTGTCGGCATCCAGCACGACGGGCGGACGGCGAGCCTGCTCTCCGGGCGCGCCCGCGGAGGCGGGGACGAGATCGTAGAGCTGGCGGGTGCGGGCGCCGAGGCGCCGGCAGATCTCCCGGTTCTCCTTGAGCCGGTCGGGGAATTTCTCCGACCGGAACAGCGAGCCCAGCTCCTCGTCGCCCACCAGGACCCGGCACTCGTCCGAGGGCTTCACCTGCTCCTCGTGGGCAGCCCTGTTCGCGCGGTGCCCCGCCGCGTCGCCGCCGCAGAGCACGATCCGCACCTCCTTCACCGTGACGGGCAGCGAGGCGGCGGGGGCCTGGCCCCGGTCCTTGGGCAGCTGGGAGAGGAGCTTGCCCTCCACGTCGCGGAAGCGCATGGAGAGCATGAAGAAGATGAGGAGCTGGAAGACGATGTCGATCATCGGGGTCATGTTGAGCCCCTCGGTCCGGAGCTCCCCGGGGGGGCGGCGTCGGGCGCTCACGGGGCCGTCTCCTGGCGCGCCCCCAGCTGGACCCGGGTGACTCCGCCATGCAGGGTGGCGATCATCAGCAGCTTCTGCACGTGCTCGAAGGAAGTGGAGCGGTCGGCCCGGATGAGGACGGGGTATTTCACCCAGTCGGTTTTCCCCGGGATCTCCTGGAGGCGCCGGTCGTTGCGCCGCCGTTCGAAGAGGTCCTCGAGCACGCGGGTGTTGCCGCCCATCCGCGGGGTCCAGAGGTCCACGCCCGAGCTGCGGATGGTGCCGTCCTGCTTCACATTGAGCACGAGGGTCGCGGGGTCCTCGGAGCGCTCCTGCTGCGCCTTGCGGGCCGTGGGGAGGGTGAGGTCGTCCATTCTCGCCCGGGCCAGGTCCGAGACGAGCATGAAGAAGATGATGAGCTGGAACACGATGTCGATCATGGGCGTCATGTCGAACCCGTCGAGCTCGGCCTCGGGGGGAAGGGGGCGGCGCGCGGCCACGGTCAAGCCTTCTTTCCGGCGGCCGTCGCGGCGGGCTTGAGCTGCTCCACGAGCTCCAGCGCCACCCCGGACAACTCGAACGAGAGGCGCTGGACCCGCATCTTGAAGATGAAGGAGAAGAAGGTGGCGGGCATGGCCACCAGGAGCCCCCACACCGTGGTGACCAGCGCCGTGTAGATGCCCTGGGCGAGTTGCTTGGGGGAGGGAGACTGGTCCGACTGCGCGATGTCCGTGAACGCGATGACCATCCCGACCACGGTGCCGAAGAGTCCCATCAGGGGCCCGATGTTGCCGAAGAGGGGGAGCCAGCTGATCTTGTGCTGGAGCTTGAGGTTCTGCTCGTCGGTGGCGCCCGCCGCCGCCTCAAGCATCGTCTCCGGGCCGTCCTTGAGGCGCGAAAGCGCCGCGCCCACGATCTGGGTGATGTAGTTCCGGCTGGCCTGGCAGAGGCCCATGGCCTTCTCGTGCCTGCCCTCGTTGAGGAGCGCCTCGAGTTCCACCACCACCGGGGGCGGGACGACCTTGTCGCGCCGGAGGGTGAAGAAATGCTCGATGATCGTGGCGACCGTGGCGATCGAGCAGATCTCGATCGGGAGGACGAACAGGAACCCCTGGAAGCTGCCGCCCAGGATCCAGACGTTGAAGAAGGTGTACTCGTCCTCGCCCCTGGGCTTGGGCCCCCCGTCCTGCGATGCGTGCGCGGCGGCGGCGAGCGCCAGGGTCCAGAACGCGCCCCACGCCCACGATCTTGACGAAGGAGTCAGCCTCACCGGTTCACCCCCGAAAAATCCCGGCCGCGCAGGCCTCTCCCATTCGACTCCGCGTCCGCCCGGCAGGGCGCCGGAAAAAAAGACGCCCGGGGATAGCTCCCCCGGGCGTCCGTGATCGCGTCACTGGGGTGGTCTAGAACCTCCGGCGCTCCTCTTCGTCCGGGATGAGGATGCGGACGCTCACGATGACGAGCGACTGTTTCCGCTGGAGACCCTTGGTCTTGAGGGAGCCGAGATTGCCCAGGATCGGCACGCTCCTCCAGATGGGGATGGCATTCTCCGCGTCCTCGTCGAAAACCACGGTCAGGCCGCCCAGCATGAGGGTGCCCCGGTCGGGCACCACCACCGTGGTGCGGATGCGCTGGATGTTGATGATCGGGGTTTCGATCGTCACGGGCAGGGCGTCCGTGATCGGGGCGCCGGGGACCGTGACGTTCGTCGTGATCGTGAACATGCCGGGCGGGGGCGGGAAGAGGCTCGCGATCGTGGGCCGGAGTTCCAAGGTCACGAAGCGGCGGTCGGCGCTCACGATGGGCCGGACGTCGAGCGAGATGCCGTCGGACACGACGTCCACGATGGGGTCGAGGGCCACGGCCGCCGTGACGATCTGCACGTCGTAGTCGCGCACGTAGGCCATCTGGTTGG
>JAHFOZ010000022.1:847-21637 GCA_023261405.1 Planctomycetota bacterium | reverse complement strand
CCGCGGCGCCCTCGAGGGAGTAGGAGCAGGAGCCGCCGAGGAGGAGCGCGAGGGCGGCGAGGCGTCCCATGCGCGGGGATTATACCACGGCGCCTGTCCTCCCTACCTCCGACGCCCATGAAGAGGAAGGGGGGTCCTCCGGTGCTCTGTCCCGGAGGACCGCAGGAGGGGAAAAATCGTTTGAGTTCCTCGGGGGCGTTTCGGAGAATTGGGTCGGAATCAGAGCGGGGAGGAATCGTGAAGCTCGCCATCTGCAACGAGACGTTCGGCGGCTGGGAGTGGGAACGCACGCTGGAGTGCGTGGCCCGCCTGGGCTATCAGGGCCTCGAGGTTGCGCCGTTCACCCTGGCCGAGCGCGCCGGGGACATCGACGCCCAGCGCCGCCGCGACCTGCGCCGCGCGGCGCGGCTGGCGGGCGTGGAGATCGTCGGCCTCCACTGGCTGCTCGTCAAGCCCCCCGGGCTCTACATCACCACGCCGGACGACGAGGTGAGGAACCGGACGGCGGATTACTTCGTGGATCTCGTGCGGCTCTGCGCGGACCTCGACGGGAGGATCATGGTCGTGGGGTCGCCCAAGCAGCGGAACCTCCTCCCGGGCATCACGCGCGAGCGGGCCCTTGGCTATGCGCAGGAGGTCTTCGAGCGGGCGCTCCCCGAGGCGGAGCGCTGCGGCGTCACGTTCGCGATCGAGCCCCTCTCGCCGCGCGAGACGGACTTCCTCCGCACCGCGGCGGACGGCATCGAGCTGATCGAGCGGATCCGGCATCCGCGTTTCAAGCTGCACCTCGACGTGAAAGCCATGAGCGGCTCCGAGACGCAGCCGATCCCCGACGTGATCCGCGCGAGCGCGAAGCACCTCGTGCACTTCCACGCGAACGACACCAACCTGCTCGGCCCCGGCATGGGTGCCGTGGACCACCGCCCCATCGTGGCGGCTCTCAAGGAGGTGGGCTACCCCGGCTACGTCTCCGTCGAGGTCTTCGACTACAAGCCCGGCGCGGAGTACATCGCCCGCGAGAGCCTCTCCTACCTCCGCCGCATCGCCGGCTAAAGCAAGCGCCTGATAAAGTAAACCGTTTACTTTATCATACTCGCGAAGGCGTCGTCGTTCAGGTGGGGATAGGAGCGATACACGCGGTCGATCTCCCCCGCCTGGCCCGGGGAGAGGCCCTCGCGCGGGTCGAGGCACCAGACACCTTCGAGAAGACCCTGGCGCCGCAGCACCTCATGGAGACCCGGGATGCAGCCCCGGTAGCCGTTCGCCGCGTCGAAGAAGGCCGCGTTCGAGTCCGTGACTTCGATCGCCCGGGAGAGCAGCCCCGGCGGGACCGGACCCGTCACCTGCCGGACGTCTTCCAGGAGTTCCACCGCCTTGCGCGTCCAGACCGCCCAGTGGCCCAGCAGCCCGCCCACGATGCGCTGGCGGGTCGACCCGAAGCGGTACTCCGTGAGCAGATCGGTGACGATGGTGTCATCGTTCCCGGTGTAGAGCGCGATGTCGCCCGCCCGGCCCGCCTCCGCCACCGCGCGCACCACGTCGATCGTCTGGTAGCGGTTGAAGGGCGCCATCTTGATCGCCACCACGTTCGGGATCTCCGCAAAGCGGCGCCAGAAGGCGTGGGACAGCTGCATCCCGCCCACCGAAGGCTGCAGGTAGAAGCCGAAGAGCGGGATCACTTCAGCCACCGTCCGCGCGTGCTCCATGAGCCGGTCGTCCGACGCGTCCCGCAGCGCCGAGAGGCTTAGGAGCCCGACGTCGTACCCCAGCTCTCGCGCCAGCGCCGCCTCGGCCACCGCCTCCTTCGTCGGGCCGCAGATCCCCGCGACCTTGATCAGTCCCTTCGCCTCGCCCGCCGCGATCTCGAGCACCGGGCGCAGCAGCCCCTTTTCGCGGATCGCGAACTGCGTCGTGTGAACGCCCACCGCCACGCCACCCGCCCCCGCCGCGACGTAGTAGCGCGTGAGACGGGCCTGCCGGCGCTCGTCCAGCTTCCGCTCCGCCGTGAGCGCGAGCGGATGGGCCGGGATCACCGTGCCTCGCCGCAGGAGCGCCAGCACTTCCGGGGACGGCATCGGGCTAGAACTTCCCATCGCGGGCCTCGAAATGAGTGGGCTTCCCGAACACGGCGCCGCCGGCCCTCACCCAGTGCGCCGTCCACTCGACCGCCTGCGCGAGCGACACGGTCGCGGGACCGAAGAGCCCGTGGGCCTTCGCGGCATTGCTGAGGAGCGCGGTCGGTTCCTCGGTCCCCTCGATCAGCGGCTTCCGGCCCAGGAGCTCGCCGAAGCGGCCCGCCAGTTCCCTCACGGACACCGTCTCCAGCCCCGTCGCGTTCAGGATCGCCGGCGGCGACGCCGCGAGCGAGAGGCTCCGGAGCGCCATCGCGTTGGCGTCTCCCTGCCAGATCACGTTGACGTGGCCCGTGCGCACGTCGACCGGGGTCCCCGCCCACACCTTCCACGCGACCTCGAGCAGGATCCCGTAGCGCAGCTCCACCGCGTAATTGAGCCGGTAGATCGTCACGGGCGTCCCGTCCCGCCGCGAGAAGTACTCGAACATCCGCTCCCGCCCCAGGGCCGACTGCGCGTATTCCCCCAGCGGCGCCGCCGGCGTCTCCTCCCTGGCGCCACCGCTCGAGGGCGGGACGAACGGGTAGACGTTTCCCGTCGAGAAGACCACGGTCGGCACCTTTCCGTACCGCTCGGCCACCAGCCCGGGCAGGTACGCGTTCGAGGCCCACGTCGCCGCCTCCGCCCCCGTGGTCCCGAACTTCATCCCCGCCATGAAGATGAGAGCCCCCGCGTCCGGGAGGCGCCGCACCTCATCGCGCAGCAGGAGGTCGCACGGCAGCGTCCGCACGCCGCACGACTCGAGTGATTCGCGCGCCCGGGGATTGGAGAAGCGCGCGACGCCGATCACCTGACGCCTCGAACCCGCCTCGTCGAGCGCCCGCCGCGCCATCCGCGCGAGCGTGGGCCCCATCTTGCCTCCCACGCCGAGCACCACGAGGTCGCCCGGGAGGCCCGCGAGCGCCGCGGAGACCCCGGGAACGGGGCGCGACAGCGCCTCCTCGAGTTCCAACTCCGTCTGCAGCGTCATGGGCGGGCCATGATATAGTAAGCCCGTCGTCATGAGCCACGTTGTCGCGATCCTCCTCTGCCTGCAGCCGCAGGACCGCGCCCGCGAGTTCGTGGAACATCTCCGCTCCGACTCCGTGGAGGAACGCGAAGAGGCCGTCCGCGGGCTCCGCGCGCTGGGGAAGGCCGCGGCGCAGGAGCTCGAGAAGGCCGTGAATGATTCCGACGCCGAGGTCGCCGGTCGCGCGCGCTTCCTGCTCCGGCTCCTCGCGGTCGCCGAGCTCATCCCCGAAGGCCTCCGGAAAGCCGTCCCCGGCATCGAGGAGCGCCTCGCCGCGGGCGGCGAGAACGCCTGGACCCGCGTCTTTCTCGAGCTCACCGAGGCCGTGGTCCGCAAGGATTCCAATGTGGCCAAGGCCGACCTCGAGCCTCTCTCGGCCCCCGCGCTCCAGGGCGCGGGCAGCGCGGCCGAACGCCGCCTGGTGATCGACCGGCTGTGCCGTGTCCAACTCCGCGGCGCCATCCCTGAACTCGTCAAGCTCCTCGGCGAGAAGGATCCGCAGATTCGACAGTATGCGCTACAGGCGCTCACCCGGCTCAAGGCGAAGGAGGCGGTGCCCGACCTGGTCCGGCTCATCGCCGAGGGCGACGCCGCGACCGTCGCCATGGCCGCCAACGCGCTCGGGAGCCTGCGGGCCCCGGAGTCGGTCCCGGGGCTCGTGAAGTTCGCGCATCACGACAAGGCGGTCGTCCGGGCAAACATCGCCCGGACGCTCGGCCAGGTCCGCTCGCGCGACGCCATCCCCGCCCTCCTCGGGCTCCTCGAAGACCCCGACGCCTCCGTGCGCGTCCAGGCCGTGGCCGCGCTGCCCCTCGTCCAGGCCAAGGAGGCGGTCCCGGCGTTGATCCGCCTGCTCAAGGATCCGGAGCAGGGGGTTCGAACCCAGGCCGTCTCGGCCCTTGGCTCCCTGGCGACCCGCGATGCCGTCCCCGAGATCGTGAAGCTCTTTGCCGATGCGAACGCCGGCGTTCGCCGTCAGGCCCTGGAGGCCGTGACGCAGCTTGGCACGGCCGAGGACGCCCCTCAGGTCGCCCATCTGCTCAAGGACTCCGACCGAAATGTCCGGGAGGCGGCCCTCGAGACCCTGGTGGGCTTGGGCGCGCGCGGTTCCTCTCCCGAAGTCCTCCTCCTGCTTTCGGATCCCGACAAGGGCGTGAGGACACGCGCCCTCTGGGCGCTCGGCGAGATCGGCGGAGAGGAGGCGATCCCCGGGGCGACGAAGGCGCTCCGGGAGGGCGACGCCGCGGTCCGGTTCTCGGCCGTCCTCGCGCTCGGCCGCCTGGGCGGACGGGAGGCGGCGCCCGATGTCCTGAAGCTCCTCGCGGACAAGAATCCGATCCTTCGCGCCACCGCAGCCGAGACCCTGGGAAAGATGCGGGGCAGCGAGGGCTTCGACGAGATCCTCAAGCTCCTGAAGGATACGCACGCCTACGTCCGTGGCCGCGCCGCAGAGGCGGTGGGACGGATCGGAGGGAAGGAGGCCCCCGCGGCGCTGGAGGCCCTGCTCCCCGACGCGGGCGATGCCGAGGACGCGCTCTTCGAGTCCGTGGGCGAGTTCGGCGTCGACCAGAGACTCTTCCAGATCCAGGCGCTGACGGACCTCGAGCCGCCCAAGGTCAACGTCTTCGCCGCCGAGGCGCTCTGCCGGCTGGGCGACCGGAAGGGAATCCCCATCCTGCTGGCCGCGGCAGAGGAGAACCCCTACACGACGGTTCCCTTCGCGCTGAACGCGATCCGCTCCCCGGAGGTCTGGAAGAGGCTCTCCGGGAAGAAGCTCGCGAAGCCGCTTGGGACGCATTTCGAGAAGAACCTCGGGCAGATCGCGGCGGAAGCCGGGCTCTCCGTGGAACCGCAACATGAACGCGGGGGATTGGTGCGATTCGCGGCCCACGGTATGAATGCCCTTCCGGGCGCAACGGCAGGGCGCTCTTCCCTTCTCGAAGCCCTGGAAGCTTCGGAGCACGGTTGGTACAACTCCGTCATCCTGGAGGGGGACCGGCTGCGGACGCTCGACCGGGACGCGGCCGTCGAGTTCTGGAAGGACTGGGCGGCCAAGGATAAGAAATAGGATGAACCGACGGGAGGCGCTCTCCGCGATCACGCAGATGGGGGCCGCGTCGCTCCTCCTGCCCGGGTGCGCCGGCCAGGTCGCGGCGCGCGGCTTCTCCCCCCGCTCCTCCGACCTCGTCCGCGAGGAGAACGCGAAGCCCGGGACGCGCGACTGGATGCTGAAGAACCCGCGCATCGAGAAGTCGGTCAAGTACCGCTGCCCGTGGATCGAGGGGTACGTCTCTCGCGCAAGCGTCAAGGCAGGCGAGCCGCTCTCCTTCCACGTGAGTGCGAACCCGGCGTCGCGGTTCACGATCGACCTCTACCGGATGGGCCATTACGGCGGCGCCGGCGCGAGGCTCGTGGCGCGCCTCGGGACCTACGCGGGCCGCCCCCAGACCGAGCCCGAGATGGGCGAGCGCCGTCTCCGCGAGTGCCGCTGGGAGGCCTGCGAGACGCTCAGCGTCCCGCGCGACTGGCCGAGCGGCGTCTACCTGGGAAAGCTCACCGCCGAGACGGAGGGCGTGGACAGCTACGTCATCTTCGTCGTCCGCGACGACCGCGAGGCCGATTACCTCATACAGGTCTCCGACACCACGTGGCATGCCTACAACCGCTGGCCCAGCCAGTTCTCGCTCTACGACAACGGGAAGCACGCCTGGTACTGGGGCGCCGGCGTCGATGTCAGCTTCGACCGCCCCTACGGCCGCTACTGCCAGTTCGGCGACCCGCCGCTTTCCACGGGGTCGGGCGAGTTCCTCCTCTGGGAGTTCCCGCTCTCGTTCTGGCTGGAGTCGAAGGGCCTCGACGTCACCTACATCTCGAACCTTGACACGCACCGCGACCCCGCGGGGCTCCGCCGCGCGAAGGGGTTCTTCTCGGTGGGCCACGACGAGTACTACTCGCTCGACATGTTCCACAATCTGCGCGGCGCCATCGCGGACGGCCTGAGCGCCGCCTTCCTCTCGGGGAACACCTGCTGCGGGGTGATCGACGTCAAGCCTTCGGCCGACGGGAGGCCGGACCGCATCATCAGCCGCGTGGACCGCTTCGGCCCGCGCGACGACAAGGGGGACGCGACGTTCATCGAGATGAAGTCGCTCCCGCGCGCGGCCCCCAACGAGAACCTGCTCATCGGCGCGCGCAGCACGGGCCCCGTCATGGGCGGGGCGGCCTGGATTTGCGCGAAGCCCGACCACTGGCTCTTCGAGAGGACCGGGATGAAGGAGGGCGACGGCGTGCCCGGCCTCGTGGGCTGGGAGTTCCACGGGGAGCCCGCGGAGATCCCGGGCCTCGAGGTGGTCGCCACCGGGAAGACGAGGGGCGGCGCGGGCGAGGGCGTCTACACGGCGACCGTCTATCCCGGCGGGAAGGGCAACTTCGTCTTCAACGCGGCGACCTGCTGGTGGACCGACGGCCTCTCCGAGCCGCCCGGCTACCTGCGCCCGAAGGCCTACGAGCCGCGCTTCGGCCCGGACCCTCGCGTCCAGCGCATCACCGAGAACGTGCTTCGGCGGATGGTCTGAGGGCTGCAAGCCCAAAACTTGATGCTCTGAGCCCCGCAAGCCCAATTCTTTGCGTTGATGCAAAGAATCGCTCCCCCGGTTCCTTGACGCCCGGCCCTCCGCGGGGCATCCTACCCTCCATGATCCAGCGGCCCCTGGGCTCCTCGGGCATCCGCGCCTCGGCCGTGGCGTTCGGCGCCTGGGCCGTGGGCGGCTGGCGCTGGGGCGGAACCGACGACAAGGCCTCGATCGACGCCATCCGCGCCGCGATCGACGGCGGCATCAACTTCATCGATACCGCGCCCGCCTACGGGTTCGGCCACGGCGAGGAGGTCGTGGGGAAGGCCATCGAGGGCCGCCGCGACAAGGTCGTCCTCGCCACGAAGTGCGGCATGGTCTGGAGGATGGAGAAGGGCGTATTCTTCTTCGCCTCCGACGAGAAGGGGCGCAACGACGCGGGCCCCTACCGCATCCACAAGTACCTCGGCGCGGAGACGATCCGCGAGGACCTGGAGGACAGCCTCAGGCGCCTGCGCACCGACCACGTCGACCTCTACCTCACTCACTGGCAGGACCCCACCACGCCGATCGAGGATACTGCGGCGTGCCTGCTCGATCTCAAGAAACAGGGCAAGATCCGGGCGATCGGCGCCTGCAATGCCTCGCCCGCCGACCTCGAGCGCTACCGGAAGGCCGGCGCGCTCGACGCCGACCAGGAGCGTTTCAGCATGCTCGACCGGAGGCTCGAGGGAACGAACCTGCCGGTCTGCCGCGCGAACAATGTGGCGGTCCTCGCCTACTCGCCCCTCGAGCATGGACTTCTGTCGGGGAAGCTCCCGCCCGACCGCGTCTACAAGGAGGGCGACCTGCGCCGCGGCAACCCTGCGTTCGCCCCCGAGCGGCTTGCGAAAGTTGGGGCGATGCTCGACCGCCTCCGCCCCATCGCGGACCGCCACAAGGCCACGTTCACCCAGCTCGCCATCGCCTGGACGATCGCGCAGCCGGGGCTTACGCACGCCCTGGTCGGCGCGCGGAACCCGCAGCAGGCCGCCGAGAACGCGGCGGCGGGGAGCATCGACCTTTCCGCGGATGAGATTGCCGAGATCGGCCGGGGGGTGGCATGAAGGACGAACTCTTCTCGGTCGCCGGGCAGGTGGTGCTGGTCTCGGGCGCGAGCCGCGGGATCGGCCGCGCCCTCGCTGAGGCCTTCGTCCGCCGCGGCGCCACGGTCGTCATCACCGGACGGGAGCGCGCGACGCTCGAGGCCGCGGCGAAGGAGATCGGCGCGAAGCCCGTCGTCTGCGACATCGCGGACGCCTCGGCGATCGAGCGGCTCGTGAAGGGGGTTCTCGGCGAGCACGGCCGCGTGGACACGCTTCTCAACGTGGCGGGCGTGAACCGCCGCAAGCGCGTCGAGAAGTACACCGAGGCCGACTATGACTTCATCGTGGACGTGAACATGAAGGGGCCCTTCCTCCTCTCGACCGCCGTGGGGCGCGCCATGCTGGAGCGGGGGAAGGGGAGCCAGATCAACATCACTTCGCTCAACAACGACAAGCCGCTTAGGGGCGTGGCACCCTACGCCATGAGCAAGGCGGGCATGGGGCAGATGACCCGCGCCCTGGCCCTCGAGTGGGGCCCGCGCGGCGTGCGCGTGAACTCCATCGCCCCCGGCTTCATCCTCACGGACCTCACGCAGAAGCTCTGGTCCCAGCCGGTGATGAAGGACTGGGGCGTCTCCAACACGCCGCTCCGCCGGCTCGGGGAGCCCAAGGACCTGATTGGTGCGGCGGTCTTCCTGGCGTCGGAGGCGGCGGCCTTCATGACCGGCCAGGCGCTCTTTGTGGACGGCGGCTTCCTTTCGGGCTACGCTTGGCCCATCGACCTGGACGCCTGATCGTCAGAGTGATTCCACCTGCTTTTTAAAGGAGGGACTCGTGAAGACTCGTCTGATCTCGGCCGTGGCCGTCCTTCTGCTCGGGATCGGGGCCGCTTTCGCCTCCGCGCCCCAGGAGGCGATGGGGCCCAAGCCCGGCAAGGAGCACGAACTCCTCAAGCAGTTCGAGGGGAACTGGGACGCCACCTCCAGGTTCATCATGGCTCCGGGGCAGGAACCCATGGTCTCCAAGAGCAAGGAGACGGCGCGCATCATCGCAGGGGGCCTATTCCTCGTCTTCGACATCGAGGGCGAGATGATGGGCCAGAAGTTCACGGGCCACGGCACGATGGGCTACGACACCCAGAAGAAGAAATACACGGGGACGTGGATCGACTCGATGGCGACCGGCGTCTTCCTGGTCGAGGGCACGGTCGACGAGACGGGCAAGGTCTTCACCGAGATGATGGAGGGGACCGACCCCCAGTCGGGCCAGCCCATGAAGATGAAGATGATCCACGAGGTCAAGGACAAGGACAGCCGCGTGCTGAAGTTCTTCATGAACGGCCCGGACGGGAAGGAGACCCAGCCGGGCACGATCGAGTACCAGCGGCGCAAGTAGCCGGCCTAGGGCAGAGTCTTGAACTTCAGGCTGCGGAACTCCAGGTCGAAGAATTCCACCTGCAGCCCGACGTGGCCCCGCGGCACCTCGCAGGCGTCCCAGCGGGCCGTCACGGCGCCGTTCACCCAGAGCGTCACGGACTTGCCCCGGCAGGCCAGCTCGTAGGTGTTCCACTCGCCGACCGGACGCGCGCGGTTCGGGATCCGGCTCGGCAGGTCGATCCGCTTGACCTCGCCGCCAATCGGGGTCACGGCGAAGAAGTCTCCCACGACCGGCGGCTTCGCGCTCATGGCAACCTGCGCCTGGTGCCAGACCTTCCCATCCATCGCCGTGCGCACGTAGACGCCGCCGTTGTAGTCGCCCGCCTTCGTCGCGCGCCACTCCACGTGGAAGATGCCGTCGCCGCGCTCGGTCTCGTGGAGGAGCATCTCCTTCACCTTCTCGCCGGAGCAGGCGAGCAGGCCGTTCTCGACCCGCCACGGGTTCGATGCGGCGAGCGAGTCCTGGGGCGTCAGCGCGCGCTTCCAACCCTTGAGCTCCGCGCCCGGCATGAGGTCGGTCCACCCCGTGGCGTCGGTCTCGAGCGCGGACGGCCCCTCCTGCCAGCGCAGCCACTCGAGGCCGGGGCGCTCCACGCGGAACTGCACCAGCCTCCTGTGCTCGACCTCGGTGACATAGACCGTGCGGCCGTCGGGGCCGCCGAAGCAGAGGTTGCTCGGCTTGGCGCCCAGGACGCCGATCTCGCGGATCAGCTTGCCCTGCGGCGAGACGACGGCCACCACGCCCTTGCCGTAGCGGCTGATGTAGAGGTTCCCGTCCACGTCGCAGCGCATGCCGTCGTAGCCGTGATCGGGGAACTCGATGAGGAGCCGCTTGTTCGCGATCCCTTCCGCCGTGATGTCGAAGGCCCAGGTCTTTCGCGACACGCTCTCGTTCACGTAGAGGATCTTTCCATCGGGGCTGACGTCGATGCCGTTGGTCGTGCTCATCCCCTCGGCGAGCTTGAGGACCTTGCCATCCGCCCCCACCCGCCAGAGCTGCCCGGTGCTGTGTTTCCAGCTCGGGTCGCTCGCGTAGAACGTCCCGTCGGGCGCGATCGCCAGGTCGTTCGGCTGGTTCATCCCGTCGTGGTGGGCATGCACCCGGATCTCGCGCGTCTTCGGGTCGACCACGAGCACGTTGTGCCCCACGTAGTCGGCGATGTACATGCGCCCCGCGCGGTCGAAGCGGATGCCGTTGCCGGTGGACTGGCCGGGAAGGGTCACGTAGACCTCGCCCTTTCCGTCCGGCGTCACCCTCCCGATCGTCTGCTGCTTCTGGAAGTTGACGGCGTAGATGTTCCCCTCCCGGTCGCACGCGGGCCCCTCGATGCCCTCGGTGAACGCGCCCGCCGCGGTGAGCGGCGTGGCGACGTAGAGCTCCTCCTGAGGCGCGGCGGCCGCGAGGAGCAGGGCGATCGTCTTCATGAGGGCTTCTCCTTCTTCCGTTCCCTGAGCCACCCGACGCTGCGCCGGATGGACTCCTCGAAGCCCACCCTGGGCTCGTACTTGAGGAGGCGCCGCGCCTTGGCGATCGAGAAGTGGTAGTCGCGGCCTCCATTACAGATACGGTAGCGGGTGAGGAGGGGGGCGCTCTTGATGCGGCAGGTCCAGTAGACGGACTCCAGGAGGGAGGCGACCGCGTAGCCCAGCCAGAACGGGACCGACATCCCCGGCCGCTTCACGCCCATCTCGTCGGCCAGCCGCTCGGTGAACGTGCGCCAGTCGATCTCAAGTCCGTCCGTGACGATGAACGCCTCGCCCTTCGCCGCCGGCTCGAAGCAGGCGAGCGCGATCGCGTCCGCCAGGTTCTCCACGTACGCCGGGCAGGTCCAGCTGCGGCCCCCGCGCACGTAGCCCGCCTTGCCCTGCTCGAGGGCCGCCGCGTACTTCTCGATGAAGGTGTGGTCCTTGGGGCCGAATACGTTGCCCGGGCGGATGGCCGTGACCTCCAGGCCCGAGCTCTTCGAGAAGCCCCAGAGCCACTCCTCCGCCAGGCGCTTGGTTACGCAGTAGGAGAAGGGCGAGTTGGGCATCGGCGAGCTCTCGTCCATGTTCCGGGCGCCTGGGAACCCGTGGAGCGCCGCGGTGCTCAGGTGGACGAACCTCCGGACTTTCGCGGCCTGCGCGGCCTCGGCCATGTTCTTCGTGCCGGTGACGTTCACGTCGTGGAATTTCGAGTAGGGGCCCCAGTCGGACGCGAAGCCGGCCCCATGAACCGCGACCTCCACGCCCGCCATCGCCGGGTCCAGCGACGGCCGGTCGGTGACGTCGCCCGTGAAGAGATCGACGTCGAGCCCCTTCAGGAACGAGCGATCGCTCGACGCGCGGACGAGGCCGCGGACCTTGTGGCCGTCGCGGAGCAGCCGCCCGGCGAGGTTCGAGCCGATGAAGCCGTTCACGCCCGAGACGAGGAGGAGGCTCATGGGAAGTGGATGACGAAGAGGTCCGTCAGCACCCCGAGCGCGGCGTGGAGGATCCAGCCGTACCAGATGGAGCGCGTGCGCAACGCGAGGAAGCCCATGATGAGGCCGAAGGGGATCGAGCCCAGCGCCTCGGTCGGCGGCTTGCCCAGATGTACGAGCGCGGAGGCCATGGTCTGGATGATCACCGCCCTCCCGGCGCCCAGGTCGTCCTTGAGCCCGAAGAGGAGGAAGCCGCGGAAGTAGAACTCCCACGCGACGTAGTACAAGAGCGCGTAAGCGGCCTCGTAACCCGGGAGGCCGTCGCGCGACGTGAGGAAGTCCCGACAGAGCGGATACTCGCCCCGCACTTCCGGCATCCTCGATCCGAGCCAGGCGACGGCGACGACGCCCACGAGGAGGACCGCCGTGAGCGCGGGGCCCCGCTTCGTGTCGCCGCAGCCCAGGCCCAGCTCCGCGAGGGGGCGCTTCAGGCGGGCGACCGAGAAGAGGAGCGGGACGACGAAGCAGAGGGCGAAGAAGGATCCGAACTCCGTCAGGACCGCGGCGTACGTGCGCGGCGCGAGGGCCTTGCCGTGGTACCACCAGAGGATGAGGAGGACCGGGGCGCTGATGAGGATGATCCAGGAGTCGGTCTCGCGGCGCCTGGCGTCGGTCACGGCGCGTCTCCGGGGAAGTGGGGGGCGAACCGCGGGCTGAGGCGCGGGTAGAGGCGGTCGGCCGCCCAGACGCCCAGGACCGAGACCTCGACGCCGGCGACCACGTCGATCACGTAGTGGTTCCGCGTGTAGACGAGGGACACCGCGATGCCGGCCGCCAGCGGCACGAAGGCCCAGAAGAGGCCCCGGTAGGCGCGCCAGGTCACGATCATCGTGGTGAGCAGGATGCATGCATGCACGCTGGGGAAGGCGTCGATCTTCACGGGTTCGAGGGTGTCGATGATCGCACGGATCGGGGCGGTGAAGAGGGGGCCTTCCATGGGGTGCACGTGGCTCGCGGCCAGGTGAAGGTTCGGCCCGGCGGCGGGGACGACCATGTAGAGCAAGTACGAAGGGTAGTAGCACAGGAGGAGCGCGAAGATGGCCCGTTCGAGTTCGCGGGTCCGTCCGCGCGCGAAGAGGAGGCCCAGGGTCACCAGCGGCATGGGGAAGTAGGCGAAGTAGAAGAGGTGCATCAGGTCCGTGAGCCACGGGCGCATCCAGCCGTCCATCCACACGGTGGCGTCCGTCCCGAGGAATTTCCGGTCGATCTCCACGAGGAGGTCGTCATAGCGGACCGTCCTCAGGGCCGGGATGATGATGAACACGCTCTCGAAGAGGATGAAGAGGAGGGCGATCGGATAGAGGAAGGCGAAGGGGCGCCGCCAGCCAGGGGCGGGAGGCGAGGCCTTTCGCACCCTGACCGCGACGAGGAGCAGAAGCGCCGCCCCCGCGTAGAAGCCCGCGAGCTCCAGCTTCTTCGGCGTGGAGGCGAAGACGCAGGCTGCCAGGATCACGAGGATCCCGAGGAACGCGGCGTTCACGGCGTCCACGAGGCTCAGGCCGGTACGCGCGGAGACGGCGGCCGGGAGGGCCACTTCACGGGGCTGGTTCAATGGGGCCCCATCATAGCAGGGATTTACGGTTGACGATTGCCTCATTGGAGCATTGCCGGTTCCCCCGCGGGGGAAGGCAGGGGCCTGCCCTCCGACTTGTCCTCCGAAGCCAGCTCTTCCTGACGGCGGAGGAGGAGTCTCACCTCCCAAGGAGCGAAGGAGGGGGGGCGTACAATGGTTCAATCGTCAATGGCTCAATGATCAAATTCCTGGGGCTTGACCCCGCGTGGGGGATCGCCTAGTGTTGAAGGCCATGACGACGGCCGCCTCGCAGCGGGACGCCCTGCGTCTCCACGCTTCGGACCACGTCGCCGTCGCCTGCCGGACGATCGCCGCCGGCGAGGAGGTGGAGGCCGGGGTCCTGCGCGTCGTCGCCCGCCAGCAGGTCCTGCAGGGGCACAAGATCGCGGTGCGCGCGGTCGAGCCCGGCGAGCCGGTTCGCAAGTACGGGCAGACGATCGGGTTCGCCGGTGCGCGCATCGAGCCCGGCGATCACGTCCACTGTCACAACCTCGTGGCCAAGGACTTCGGGCGGGACTACCAGTTCGGCACGGACCTCCGGACCTTCGCCCCGCTGCGGCCGGAGGAGGAGCGGGCGTTCATGGGGTACGGGCGCCCGGACGGCCGCGCGGGGACCCGGAACTATGTGGCGGTGATCTCGACTGTGAACTGCTCGGCGTCGGTCTCGAACTACGTTCGGGATCGCTTCCGCGGCCCCGAGTTCCGACGCGAGTTCCCGAACGTGGACGGCGTGATCGCCTTCACCCACAAGAGCGGCTGCAACGTCCAGCCCGGCGAGCCCTACAAGCTGCTTCAGCGCGTGCTGGCCGGCGTGGCCCGGCATCCGAACATCAGCGCGTACGTGATGATCGGCCTCGGATGCGAGGGGATGCAGGTGGACTTCATGCGCCGCGACTTCGCGCTGGACAAGACGCGCGCGGGCGAGGCGGCCCCGGCGTTCATGACCATCCAGCAGGCCGGCGGCGTGGCAAAGACGGTCGAGGCCGCGGTCGGGGCCGTGAGGAAGATCCTGCCGCACGCGGAATCCATGCGCCGTTCCCGGCAGCCGGTCTCGAAGCTGGTGCTCGCGGAGAACTGCGGCGGCTCGGACGGCTACAGCGGGATCACGGCGAACCCGGCGCTGGGGATCGCGTCGGACGAGCTCGTCCGGCACGGCGGGACCTCGGTGCTGGCGGAGACGCCGGAGATCTACGGGGCGGAGCATCTCCTCACGCGGCGCGCGGTGTCGCGCGAAGTGGGGGAGAAGCTGCTCGGGCTCATCCGCTGGTGGGAGGATCACGCGAAGCTGCACGGCGCGACGATCGACAACAATCCGTCCTGGGGCAACAAGCAGGGGGGCCTTTCGACGATCTACGAGAAGTCGCTCGGCGCGGTGGCCAAGGGCGGCCAGGCGCCGCTCGCGGCCGTGTACGCGTACGCGGAGCCGGTCACGGCGAAGGGCTTCTGCTTCATGGACACCCCGGGCTTCGACCCCGTGAGCATGACGGGGCTCGTCACGGGCGGCTGCACGGTCGGGGTCTTCACGACGGGCCGCGGCAGCGTCTACGGCTGCAAGCCCTCGCCCTGCATCAAGGTGGCGACGAACTCGGCGATCTACCATCACATGATCGACGACATGGACGTGAACGCGGGGACGGTGGTGGACGGGACGGAGACCCTCGAGCAGGTGGGCGCCCGGATCTTCGGGAAGATCGTGGCGGTGGCCGGCGGCGAGAAGACCAAGAGCGAGCTCGCGGGGATGGGCGACGAGGAGTTTGCCCCCTGGCTGCTGGGGCCGACGTTTTGATTCCCCGCCTTCCGCCCGCGACCGGAGGGGCGGCGGCGGTGGTGCACCTCTGATGATGAGAATCCTGCCGGCGATCTTCCTCCTGCTGTGCGGGGCCCGGGCCGCGGCCCCCCGGGACGGCCGTCCCAACATCGTCGTCATCCTCTCCGACGACATGGGGTACTCCGACCTGGGCTGCATGGGCGGGGAGATCCGGACGCCGGCCCTGGACGCCCTCGCGGCGGGCGGGCTGCGGTTCACGCAGTTCTACAACACGGGGCGCTGCTGCCCCACCCGCGCGGCCCTCCTCACGGGGCTCTACCCGCACCAGGCCGGGGTCGGCCACATGATGGAGGACCGCGGCGCCGACGGATACCGCGGCAACCTCAACCGCCGCTGCGTCACGATCGCGGAGGCCCTCCGGCCCGCCGGGTACGGCACCTTCATGGCGGGAAAGTGGCATGTCACGAAGGAGGTGCAGGGGAGGACCGACGAGGAGAAGCACAACTGGCCGCTCCAGCGCGGCTTCGACCGCTTCTACGGCACGATCCAGGGGGGCGGGAGCTTCTACGATCCCGTCTCGCTCACGCGCGACAACCGGTTCGTCGCGCCCGAGAAACCGGAGAGCTTCTACTACACGGACGCGCTGAGCGACGCCGCGGCGGAATTCATCGGCGGCCACGACGTGTCGAAGCCCTTCCTCGTCTACCTCGCCTACACGGCCGCCCACTGGCCCATGCACGCCCGCGAGGAGGATGTGGCGAAGGTCAGGGGCTCCTATGACAAGGGCTGGGACCCCGTCCGCGAGGCGCGGTACCGGCGCATGACCGAGTCGGGGCTGATCGACCGGAAGTGGAAGCTCGCGCCCCATGCGCGGGCCTGGGAGGAGGTCGCGGAGAAGGACCGGCCCTGGTTCGCGCGGCGGATGGAGGTCTACGCCGCGATGGTGGAGGTGATGGACCGCGGCATCGGGCGGGTGGTCGAGGCGCTCCGGAAGAAAGGGGCGCTCGAGAACACGCTCGTGCTCTTTCTCCAGGACAACGGCGGCTGCGCCGAGGAGACGGGGAGCCGGGGCCCCGTGAAGCCCGCCGGCCCTCCGGGGGAGCCGAGGCCCATGGCTCCCGGCGAGCTCCAGAAGCGGATGATCCCCGAAGTCACCCGGGATGGCCGTCCCGTGCGGCAGGGCCACGGGGTCATGGCGGGGCCGGCCGACACCTTCACGGCGTACGGGCAGGAGTGGGCGAACGCCTCGAACACGCCCTTCCGCCTTTACAAGCATTGGGTCCACGAGGGGGGCATCTCGACGCCGCTCATCGCGCACTGGCCCCGCGGGATCGCCCGGCGCGGCGAGTTCGAGCGCCAGCCCGGGCATCTCGTGGATCTCATGGCGACGTTCCTGGATCTTGCGAAGGCTCCCTATCCGGCGGAAAGGGACGGGCAGAAGGTCTGGCCGCTCGAGGGCGTGAGTCTGGCCCCCGCGTTCGTCGGCCGGGACCTTGGCCGCAAGGCGCCGATCTTCTGGGAGCACGAGCGGAACCGCGCCGTCCGCGAGGGGAAGTGGAAGCTTGCGGCCCGCGCGGGGGGACCCTGGGAGCTCTACGACATGGAGGCCGACCGGAGCGAGATGGACGACCTGGCGGCCGCGCAGCCCGACCGGGTGAAGGAGATGTCCGCGGCGTGGGACGCGTGGGCCGAGCGCGCCTGGGTGACGCCCTTCCCGAAGAAGTGAGGCGAAGGCTTTTCCGAAGCTTTGAGCGTCGCCGGATCCCCGAGCTTTGCCGTCTTCACCGCGCGGGGAAACTCGTTTCTAAGGGGCCCGCAGTTTCGGCTCTCCTGCGCTGATCCACGGCTCCCGCCGCATCCACCCCCTCCCGCGCGTAGCATAGCCAGACTTTCCAGGGAGGAACCCCATGGCCCGCAAGATCTCCCGCCGCGCCTTCGTGAAGGGCGCCGCCGCGTCCGCCGGGCTGTTCACGATCGTCCCGCCGCACGTGCTTGGCGGCCCGCGCCACGTGCCTCCCAGCGAGACGCTCGGGGGCGCGCTCATCGGCTGCGGCGGCCGGGGGCCCAACACTTACAAGGAGATGTGCAAGGACCACAAGGTCGAGCTCCTGGCGGAGTGCGACGTGAAGTTCGGCGACAAGGCGGACAACAAGCGCTTCTACACCGACTTCCGCCGGGTCCTGGAGCGGAAGGACATCGACCTGATCGCGATCGGCACGCCGCCGCACTGGCACGCGCTCATCTCGATCGCCGCGGCGGAGGCGGGGAAGGACGTGCTCTGCGAGAAGCCGATGACGCGCTTCATCGCCGAGGGCCGCGCGGTGGTCGAGGCCTTCCGGCGCTACAAGCGGATCTTCCAGATTGGGACCTTCGGGAGGTTCGGGTCGAGCAAGGACAAGAAGAGCCTCGAGACTCACAAGATCATGCGGAGCGGGCTGCTCGCGCCGAACCCAGGGGTTTTCATCAAGAAGGGCGGCCTCAAGGTCAAGGAGTGGAGCGGCCGGGTGAACGCGGCGCCGCAGACGCCGCCCGCGGCGCTGGACTGGAACATGTACATCGGGCCGTCGCCGATGAAGCCGTACGTCCGGCCCCGGCACGGGGGCACGCACCGCGGCTACTGGGACTACGAGGGCGGCGGCCTGGCCGACATGGCGCAGCACACGCTGGACCCATACCAGTGGACCTACGGGAAGGACGACACGAGCCCCGTGGAGATCGAGGCGATGGCCGCGCCGGCGCACCCGGAGTGCGTGGGGATGTGGGGCTGGGTGGAGATGAAGTACGCCGACGGCTTCACGCTGGTCCTCGAGAGCGGCGAGTGGGGGCCCATGTACGACCGGAAGGCGTCGAAGGGCGTGTCGCTGGCGGATCTTGACGAGGGGCAGCGGAAGAAGCTCGACGCGATGCCCGACCCGGAGCCGCTGCTCACGTTCGCGGAGGCGGTGAAGCTGCGCAGGCCGGCGGGCGGAAACCCCGAGGCGGCGCATCGCTGCGCGACGC
Organism: Planctomycetota bacterium; assembly: GCA_023261405.1. Taxonomy (GTDB): domain Bacteria; phylum Planctomycetota; class MHYJ01; order MHYJ01; family JACPRB01; genus JACQFK01. Next base: position 3,600 of record JAHFOZ010000022.1, on the reverse strand, counting down.
TGCTGCATCTCGCGAACATCGCGATCCGCACCGGGCGGAAGATCCGGTACGACCCGGTGAAGGAGGAGATCCTGGGCGACGAGCTGGCGAACCGGCTGGTGAATCCGCCCATGCGGGCGCCGTGGCATCTATGAGTCCGGAGGGGACGATGAGGCAGGACGAGAAGCTGGCCGAGATCCTGGCGCCGATCCCGCCGCTGGACAAGGACGGCACGCTCACGGGTCCGGCGTGGGAGGACGCGATCAAGGTCTTCGACGCGGTGCTCGAGGGCGGCAAGGATCGCGTGGCAGCGCTGGCGGGGATGGTCCAGGAGCCCGATGACGGGCGCGACTACAAGGCCCGGTACGCGCTCCATGGTCTCGCGCAGTACCTGGGGCGGCCGGGGAAGGAGGCCCCGCGGGCGGTTTACTGCGAGGCGCTGGCGGGGCAGCTCGGGGGCGAGATCGCCAAGGGCGCGAAGGGCTTCCTGGCGCGGCAGCTACAGGTGATCGGCGGCCGGGAGTGTGCCGCGGCGCTTGGGAAGCTGCTGGGCGACGCGGAGTTGCACGAGTACGCGGCGCAGGCGCTGCTGGCGATCCGGGCGGGGGCGGCGGAGGAATTCCGGAGGGCGCTCCCGGGCCTCAAGGGGGCGGCGCGGCTGACGGCGGTGCAGGCCCTGGGGGTGCTGCGCGACGCGGAGTCCGTGGAGGCGCTCCGGCAGGCGGCGGGGGAGGAGGACGCGGACCTGCGGGTCGTGGCGGCGTGGGCGCTGGCGAACATCGGGGACGCGGCGTCGGTGGACGCGGTGCTCAGGGCAGGGGACGCGGAGCCCGGCTGGGCTCGGATCAAGGCCACGTCGGCCTGCCTGCTGCTGGGGGAGCGCCTGGCGGCGGCGGGGAAGAAGCCGGAGGCCGCGCGGGTCTACCGTCACCTCAAGGAGACCCGCAAGGACGACTCGGAGGGCTATGTCCGCGCCCTGGCCGAGGAGGCGCTCGCCGCGCTGGGCGGGTAGCTCGATTTCGCTTGACGCCTGTCTGCTCTACATGTACGGTGGCTAATCCACAGTGCAGGGAGACGCGATGGGTGCCGCGATCGTCCGGGAGCCGATCTACCACCAGATCAACCAGGCCCTCCGCCGCCTGATCCGCGAGGGGCGCTTCCGGGAGGGCCAGCAGTTCCTCACCGAGCGCCAGGTCTCCCTTGAGTACTCCGTGAGCCGCGCCACCGCCAACAAGGCCGTCTCCACTCTCGTCGCGGAGGGCGTCCTCGAGCTCCGGAAGGGCGTGGGCACCTTCGTCCGCGGCGGGGCCCTGGACTACGATCTCCGCGCGCTGGTCAGCTTCACCGACCGCGCCCGAGCCGCCGGGAAGACCCCCGCCACCCGCATCCTCGAGCGGCAGGTCCTCCTCGCCGCGAAGGCGCCGGCCGGGGTCGCGCGCGCCCTCAGCGCCGCCCCCGCGGACCGGCTGGTCTTCATGGTCCGGCTCCGGCTCGTCGACCGCGTTCCCGTCATCCTCGAGCGCCGCTGGGTTTCCGCCGCCCTCTGGCCGAGCCTGGAAAAGTCGCATCTCGAGGACTCGCTCTACTCGCTCTGGACGAACCGCTACGGGCTCGTCCTCGAGGGCGCGGACCAGTCCATCCGCGCCGTCCGTATCGAGGGGCAGGACGCGCGGTCGCTCCGCGTGCCCGGGGGCGCCGCCGGCCTCCTGGTCCGGTCCACCGGCTACATTGAAGACGGCGCGCCGCTCTGGTTCGAGCGCACGCTCTACCGGGGCGACGCGTACGAGTTCCAGAACCGCCTGGGCGGGCTACGCTCCGCGCGGCCCGCCGTGGGCGCCCTCTTGACCGGAGGGCCGCATGCGTGACCTCGGCGCCGCCATCATCGGCAGCGGCTTCAAGCATGAAGGAGCCTGACCATGGACTGGAGCTACGCGGACGCGGCGAAGATGATCGATCACTCGCTGCTCAATCCCACGCTGACCTGGGACGAGCTCGAGAAGGGCTGCCGTCTGGCTCGAGACTATGATGTGGCGAGCGTCTGCATCCTTCCCTATGCGCTCAAGCGCTGCGCCGAGCTCCTGAAAGGAAGCACGGTGAAGCCGAGCACGACGATCGGCTTCCCGCATGGCGGCCACACGCGGGCCGTCAAGGTGGCCGAGGCGCGCCAGGCCCTCGCGGACGGCGGCGAGGAGCTGGACGCGGTGGTGAACATCAGCCAGGTCCGGAGCGGCCGCTGGGACGCCATCCAGGACGAGCTGCGCGAGCTGACGGAGGTGACCCACGCCGCGGGCCAGAAGATCAAGGTGATCTTCGAGAACTGCCACCTCGTCGATGACCAGAAGATCCGCCTCTGCGTGCTTTGTGGCGAGATCGGCGTGGACTGGGTGAAGACCTCGACCGGCTACGGTTCCGGCGGCGCGACGATGGACGACCTCAAGCTGATGCGGAAGCACTCCCCCCCGCGCGTCCAGGTGAAAGCCGCTGGCGGCATCCGCGACCTCGACACCCTGCTCGCCGTGCGCGCCCTGGGCGTGACCCGCTGCGGCGCCAGCAAGACCGCCGAGATGCTCGACGAGGCAAAACGGCGCCTGGGAATTGTCGCCGCGCGGTAGCTGGAAACTCCCGCCCTGGGTGCTCCCGTTTCCCGGCCGTGGGCGTCCGGGTTTTCCGATATACTTGGCCGACCCGGCGGGGAGAGCCTGTGAGCGAGCAGCGTCTGATCGTGGTGGCCGGAGTGGCCAGCTTCGTCACGGTCCTCGGCCGTGTCCTGACCG
>JAHFOZ010000022.1:0-837 GCA_023261405.1 Planctomycetota bacterium | reverse complement strand
TGGACGCCTTCCTCATCGCCTCCAGCGTGCCCAACTATCTCGTGATGGTTGCGACGGCGCCGGTGCTGGCCGTCTTCGTTCCGCGATACCTGAAAGAGTTGGAGGGCGGCGGGGCGGAGACCGCAGGAGCCCTTCTGGCACGTACGGCAGGACTCCTTTTCGTCGTGCTGGGGGCTGTGGCGGCCGTGCTGGCTCTTGCGGGACTTCCGATCCTCCAGGGGCTGGCATCCTCCTTCACGGCCGGGAAGCACGATCTCGCGCTGGGCTACTACAGGGTGCTCCTCCTGCAGATTCCCCTGGCGGCCCTGGGTTCCGTGTGGGCCGCAGCGCTGCTGGCCAGGAAGGCCTACCTAGCCCCGACGCTCGTCCCAGGCGTTACGTCACTTCTCACCCTGACGGCCCTGTACGCGTTCGGGGACACGAAAGGTGCCTGGCCCGTGGTCCTCGCATCCTGCGCCGGGGCCCTGCTGGAGTGCGGCGTCCTGGCGGCGTGCCTGGCCCGGGAAGGATCCTTCGCGGGGCCACGCCTGGGTCGCTGGGCACACGTGAAGGGGTTGATCGGCGACTACCTGTCGCTCATGCTCGCGCAGGTCTTCTCGAGCGCCGGCGCGCTGGTGAGCCAGGGGGTGGCGGCGGGACAGGCCCCGGGGAGTCTCTCCGTGCTCGCCTACGGAACCCGCATCTCCGGGTTCATCGAGAGCACCCTGTTCGCAGGGATCAATGCGGCCGTGCTTCCGAGATTCTCCGAACAGGCGATTCAGAGGCGCGACGAGGCACTGAAGGACTCCCTGGGGAAGGCGAGTCGGCTCATCGTGCGGGTGACGGTCCCGCTCGTGG
>JAHFOZ010000021.1:12046-21733 GCA_023261405.1 Planctomycetota bacterium | reverse complement strand
GAGGGGCTCAAGGTCGTCTGGCGCAAAGAACTCTGGAAGGAACTCACCGGCCCGCGCGCCGAGGTCATCGTGGGCGGCGGCCTCGCCTTCATGGGGACTTATGCCGGGAGGATGTACGCGTGGGATGCGAAGACCGGCGACGAGAAGTGGGTGCTGGAGACCGGCGGCCCCATCGGGCATTCTCCGTCCTGCGATGCGGGCGTCCTCTACTTCGGCTCCATGGACCGGAGGCTCCGCGCCGTCGAGATTGCAACCGGGAAGCTGAAGTGGGCGTTCGAGGCCGGCGAGGGGATCTGGACCTCGCCCGCCGTCCACGGCGGGAAGGTGATGTTCGGCGCGCGCGACGGGGTTCTCTACGCCCTCTCGACCGCCGAAGGCAAGCCCCTCTGGACGTTCAAGACGGACGCGCCCATCCTGAACACCGCCTCGCTGACGGCCGACGGAAGGCGAGTCCTCTTCGCCTCCGAGGACATGCACCTCTACTGTCTCGACGCGAAGGACGGGGCGCTCGCGTGGAAGTCCCGGAAGATGGCCGGTCTCAGCGCTCGCGACCACTTCCCGACGCTCGCCGGCGGCCTGGCGATCGTCACGACGAACCCGGTCAAGGGCTTCCACGCCGCGCTGGACCAGCACCAGCAGCTGCTCCTCAATCGCGCCGGCGCCTCCGGAACGGAGACCCGCTACATCGGCGGGACGCCCGAGGACGTGCAGAAGGAACAGGACGCGATCCTGGAATTCCTGAAGGCGAACCCCGCGGACCAGACTTTCTACGCCTTCCGTCTGGAGGACGGTAAGGAACCGTGGGTTGCGCCTCTCCTCTACACAGGCGGGCTCCACAACCCGCATACGCCGCCCTGCGTGAACCAGAAGTCCGGCGACGTCTACGTCCTCACGCGCTCGGCGTACGGCGTCTGGGACGGCGGCGGCGAGGTGCGGCCCTGCACCGGGGTCGGGAAGCTCGACTTGAAGACGGGGCGCGTGGAGCTCGTGGAGCACGGGTGGAAACCGAAGGAGCCGGGGCGCGCCGCGGGCGCGAAGGACATGCCCTGGATGACCTTCAACACGATCGGCGACGAGACCCAGACCCTCTCCTGCTCGCCGGAGCTCCTCCTCTGCAACCACCAGGGCTTCCTCGGCTCCATGGACTTCAAGACCCGGCTCACGAAGGGCCTCTACGGGAAGCGCGACAGCTACGGCGGCTTCTACGGCCCGGCCACCTTCGGATGGGAGAACCAGGGCGGCGAGGAGAAGGCGCGAAGGGCCGGCCAGCCCTACGGTCTCGTGAACGAGTGGCACGGCCCCGCCCGGGCGATCGTCTCCGTGGTGGGCAACCGCGTCTACTTCCCGGTGGGTTCGCAGGTCCTCTGCCTGGAGGGCAAGTGATCGCGATGATGCTGCTCTTCCTGGCCCCGCAGAACATCGTCGAAGGGGACGGCTGGGGACGGACGGCGGAACCGATCAGGATCGACGACACCCAATTCGAAGAGACCATCGCCGCCTATCCGTCGTCCGCCTTCCGGGAGGACCCCGAGTCGCTCCGGGTCCGGAGGAAACTCTCGGCCCACATCGAGGAGTTCCTCGCCGGATATCCGTACAAGGCCTTCCAGAACACCCTCGGCATCAGCGCCTACGAGACCTACTTCAACCATCCCGACCGGATGTACTACGCCCTCTCGGTCTCGCTCCCGTGGCTGATGAGACCGGAAGGAGAGAAGGTCCGCGACTTCCTGAAGGAGCAGCTCGCCCGGACTCCCCCTTATGCCGTGGACGGCTTCGAGAACAAGGCGGGCGCGCCGCGCGAGGCTTTTGAAGTTCCGGAGACGCTCCGCCTCGGCGGACGCGGAAAGGCCGCGAGCGCCGTCGGCGTCTACGCCTTCTGGTGCTACACGCACCACTGCGGCGACGTCGATGCCCGGAAGTCCCACTGGGAGGCCCTGAAGGCGCGGATGCAGCCCCTCCTCGCGCAGGACTACGCCTTCGACCTGAAGAAGAACCACGCGAACGACGAGGCCCAGAAGCTCAACGGCGACCTCGCCGGCCTGATCGCGCTCATCCACCTCGCGCGGTCCAACGCCGATGCGGAAACCGAGAAGCAGGCCAAGGCCAGGGCCAGGACGCTCCTCGAATTCCGCGTGAACCTCGAGCGCACGAACGCCCGTATCCTGGAGAAGACGAACTCCTCCTCCGCCCACCTCCACGCGTCGAAGCTCGCCCGCTATTGCGACCTGGTCTCTCCCGTGGCGGAGGCGGTCCGCAGGCTCTCCGACGGATGCGCCGCCGAGCGGCTCAAGGCCTTCCGCGAGGCCCGGAATGGATGGCCTCTCGCCTTCGGGGACCGGCTGATCGGCGGCGAGAACTACACCAATCCGCCGCACTTCGTGCACGCCCTCTGGGCAGGCGTTGTTACAATCGAGCGGCTCGAGGGCGCGAAGGTGCTCTCGTTCGTGGACGTTCCCTGGTGCAAGGGGGACTTCTACTTCATGGAACAGTGCGCAGGGGCCTTGTGGGCCGCCTCGGGTAGAGGCTGGACGCAGATTCCCCGCTGAACCCGGGAGGCCAGATCATGAGATCCGCCGCGGCACTCGCCCTCGCGCTCCTCTCCGCCTGCGCGTCCGCGCCCACCGCCCCGGTCGACCCCAAGGACCGCCTCGTCGTGCTGATCAGCGTGGACGGCCTCGCAGCCTACTACCTCAACGACCCGAAGGCCCCCCTGCCCACGCTCCGACGCATGATGCGCGAGGGCGCCGTGGCGGAGGGAGTCTACAGCTCCTTCCCCACCGTCACCTGGCCGAACCACACGACCCTGGTCACGGGCGTCGAGCCCGGAAAGCACGGCGTGATCGGGAACTCGTATCTCGACCGCAGCACCCTCGAGGTCGTGAAGCTCATCCCCGACCCGCTCTTCGACAAGGACCAGCTCGTCAAGGTCCCCACCCTCTACGACGCCGCGCACCGGGCCGGCCTGAAGACCGCGGGGATCATCTGGCCCGCCTCGCGCAACGCGAAGACACTCGACTGGACGGTCCCGGACTGCATGACCAAGGAGCTCTGGGACCGCTACGCGACGCCGGGCTGGCTCGAGGAACTCCGGAAGGAGAACATCCCCGTCGACATGCAGGAGACCTGGTGCAAGGCGAACGGCGGCGTGCAGCGGGACTGGATGTACGCCCGCGCCACGGCGCAGGTGATCCGGGCGCACCGCCCGAACCTCGTCCTCCTGCACCTGGTCGAGGTCGACCACGTGGAGCACGCCAAGGGCCCGCGTTCGCCCGACGCCTACTGGGCGTGCAGCCACGCCGACGACCGCGTCCGCGACGTCGTCGAGGCCGTCGAGGCCGCCGGGCTGCGCGACCGCACGACCTTCTTCGTCGTCTCCGACCACGGCTTCATCGCCTACACGAAGCAGATCTGCCCGAACGTCGAGCTCCGCAAGGCGGGAATGGTCAAGGTCGAGGGAGAAAAGACCGCGCCGGTCCAGGCGTACGTCGTCGCGCAGGGAGGCGGGGCCTTCGTCTACGTGCTCGACAAGTCGGTGACAGAGAAGGTGAAGTCGCTCGTCGGCGGGCTCGAGGGCGTGTCCGCCCTCTACGACACCTCAAAGTACGCTGAAATGGGGATCGCGACTCCGACCCAGGACCCGCGGATGCCGGACTTCGTGCTCTCCGCCAAGGACGGATACTCCTTTTCGGATGTGGCCGCGGGCGACGAAGCCGTGCGCGCCGCGGGCAAGCCGGGCGAGGTCAAGGGCTCCCACGGCTACCATCCTTCGGAACCCCAGATGTTCGCGACCTTCATCGCCTGGGGCGCCGGGATCAGGCCGGGCGTGAAGCTCCCCGTCATCCGGAGCGTGGACGTCGCGCCCACGATCGCGCGCCTGCTCGGCCTCCGGATGGAGAATCTCGACGGCAAGTCGCGGGACGAAATCCTGACCAGCCCCTGACGTAATCTATAGAGAGCGGGCCTTCTGGAGATCGCCACCCCTATGCGTACAGCTCTCGTTCTCGTCGCCGCGGGACTCTTCGGCGCGCCCCAGGACGACTCCCTCGCGCTCACGCTCCGGAAGCGGCAGGAGACCGCACCCGGGAGCGGGCGCTGGCACACGCTCCCGTCGAGCGCCGCCTGGCCCGCGAAGAAGACCGCCGTCATCCTCTGCGACATGTGGGACCGGCACTGGTGCGCCGGCGCCACCCGCCGCGTGGGACAGATGGCCCCCCGCATGCAGGAGGTCGTCGCGGGCCTCCGGAAAAAAGGCGCCCTCGTCATCCACTGCCCCAGCGACACGATGGGCTTCTACAAGGACACCCCCCAGCGCAAGCTCGCCCAGGACGCCCCCAAGGTGGAAACAAAGATCCCCCTCGAACGCTGGCGCAAGCTCGACCCCGCCCGCGAAGGCGCCCTCCCGATCGACGACTCCGACGGCGGCTGCGACTGCGAGCCCCAGTGCAAGAACGGGAAGGCGTGGAGCCGGCAGATCGACGTCCTCAAGGTCGAGGAGGGCGACGCCGTTACCGACAGCGCCGAGGCCTACCATCTCATGCGCCAGAAGGGGATCGAGAACGTCCTCGTCATGGGCGTCCACACCAACATGTGCGTCCTGGGACGCCCCTTCTCCATCCGCCAGCTCGTCCTCCAGGGGCTCAACGTCGTCCTCGTGCGCGACATGACCGACACGATGTACAACCCGCGCAAGGCCCCGCTCGTCAGCCACTTCACCGGCACCGACTTGGTGATTGAGCACATCGAGAAGTACTGGTGTGCCACCACGACGAGCGACTCGCTCGCGGGCGGCAAGCCCTTCCGCTTCCCGGGAGACGAGCGCCCCCACCTCGTCATGCTCATCGCCGAGGACGAGTACAAGACCGAGGAGACCCTCCCGCCCTTCGCCCTCAAGCACCTCGGCAAGGAGTTCAGGGTCACGAGCGTGTTCGAGAAGGCGGACGACAAGAACAACCTCCCTGGACTCGAGATCCTCGAGGAGGCCGATGCCGTCCTCGTGAGCATGCGGCGCCGGGTCCTTCCCGAGAAGCAGATGGCCGCGATCAAGAAGTTCGTGGCCGCGGGCAAGCCGATCATCGGAATCCGCACCGCGAGCCACGCCTTCACCCTCCGCGAGGGACGCCCGCCGGCCGGGCTCGCCGACTGGCCCGAGTTTGACGCCCAGGTCCTCGGCGGCAACTACCAGGGCCACCACGGCGAGGGCGGGAGCTTCGTCCGAACCGCCCCGGCCGCCTCGGGTCATGTCTACCTGAGGGGCGTCCCCGACAAGGAGTTCAAGGTCGCCGGATCGCTCTACAAGACCTCGCCGCTCAAGGAGGGCGCCGGCGTCCTCCAGGTCGGCCGCGTCGAAGGAAACGCCAAGGAGGAGCCCGTCACGTGGACGTACTCGCGCAGCGACGGCGGCCGCACCTTCTACACTTCGCTCGGCCACCCGGACGACTTCAAGATCGACGCGGTTACGCGGGTCCTCGCCAACGGCATCCGCTGGGCCGCGGGCCTGGGCGCCGACGGGAACCCGATCCGGAAGAGCGGCAGCCTGAGCCCTTCCGACGCGCTCAAGAAGTTCACGGTGAACGACGACCTCCGGCTCCAGCAGGTCCTCGCCGAGCCGCAGGTGGCCCAGCCCGTCTTCATCAACTTCGACGAGCGCGGCCGGATGTGGGTGGTGCAGTATCTCCAGTACCCCTTCCCTGCCGGGCTGAAAGTGATCAGCAAGGACAAGTTCTACCGCGCCGTCTACGACAAGGTCCCCCCGGCCCCCCCGAACCACGTCCGCGGCGCCGACAAGATCACGATCCACGAGGACACGGACGGCGACGGCGTCTACGACCGGCACAAGACCTTCATCGACGGACTGAACATCGTGACGGCCGTGGAGCGCGGCCGCGGCGGCGTCTGGGTCCTCAACCCGCCCTACCTGCTCTTCTACCCGGACCGCGACGGCGACGACGTGCCCGACGGCGACCCGGTGGTCCACCTCGAGGGCTTCGGCCTCGAGGACACCCACTCCTGCACGAACAGCCTCCGCTGGGGCCCCGACGGCTGGCTTTACGCCTCGCAGGGCAGCACCGTGAGCGGCCACATCCGGCGGCCCGGTCTCGACAAGGCGCCGATCGCCGAGACGATGGGCCAGCTCATCTGGCGCTACCATCCGGAGACGAAGCGCTACGAGGTCTTCTCCGAGGGCGGCGGGAACGCCTTCGGCGTGGAGTTCGACGCGAAGGGCCGCATCTACTCCGGCCACAACGGCGGCGACACGCGCGGGTTCCACTACGCGCAGGGCGCCTATCTCCAGAAGGGCTTCGACAAGCACGGCGAGCTCTCGAACCCGTACGCCTTCGGCTACTTCCCCGCGATGAAGAGCCACAACGTGCCGCGCTTCACGCACAACTTCGTGATCTACGAGGGCGCCGCGCTGCCCGAGCGCTACCGCGGCCGCCTCTTCGGCATCGCGCCGCTGCAGAGCGAGGTGATCCTCGCGGAATTCCAGCCCGACCGCTCGTCGTTCAAGACCTACGATCTCGGCAAGCCCGTGACCTCGGGCGATCCGTGGTTCCGCCCCGTGGACATCAAGGTCGGGCCGGACGGCGCCGTCTACGTGGCCGACTTCTACGACGGCCAGATTGCCCACCGCCAGCACTACGAAGGCGTGCTCGACGTCTCCAACGGCCGCATCTACCGGCTTACCGCTGCAGCGGCCGCACCGCTCAAGCCCTTCGACCTTTCCAGGAAGTCCACGGGGGAGTTGATCGAGACGCTGGCGCACCCCAACAAGTGGTTCCGGCAGACCGCCCTGCGCCTGATGGCCGACCGCCGCGACCCGGCGGCCGTCCCGCTCCTGCAGACGAAAGTCGCGTCCAGCGAGGGGCAGGACGCCCTGGAAGCGCTGTGGGCCCTCTACCTGTCGGGCGGCGCGCCGGCCTTCCTCGACCACAAGGACGCGCAGGTGCGCCTCTGGTCGGTGCGCCTCCTTTGCGACGAACGCAAGGTCTCCACCGAGGTGGCGAAGAGACTTGCGGCCATGGCCGCGACGGAGCCGGACCTCGAGGCGCGGGGGCAGCTGGCCTCTTCCGCCCGTCGGCTCCCGGCGGCGGATGGCCTGCCGATCGTGCGGGCGCTCCTCGGGCACGACGAGGATGCGGACGATCCCCGCCAGCCGCTCCTCCTCTGGTGGGCCATCGAGTCCAAGGCCGACTCAGACGCGCCCGCGATCCTGGCCCTCCTCGAGGACAAGGTCGTCTGGGACCGGACTATCGTGAAGAAGCACCTCCTCGAGCGCCTGATGCGCCGCTGGGCGGCGCCGGACGGCGGCAAGGGGCTGGCCTTCTGCGCGAAGCTCCTAAGGCTCTCTCCCGGCTCGGACCAGACCGCCGCGCTCATGACGGGTTTCGAGAAGGCCTTCCAGGGCCGTTCGCTGAGGCGCCTCCCGGACGACCTCGTGGAGGCGATGGCGAAGGGCGGCGGCTCGATCGTGCTGGGCCTGCGCCGCGGTCTCGCGGAGGCGGTGAAGGACGCGATCGGGATCGTGTCGGACGAGAAGGCGGATCGGAAGCTCCGCCTCCAGGTGGTCCAGGCCTTCGGCGAGGTGTCGCATCCGGGGAGCGTCCGACCCTTGCTCGAGGCGGCGCGGGGGACGAAGGACGAGGAACTCCGGCGCGCGGCGCTCACGGCGCTCCAGCGCTACGACGACCCGGCGATCGGCGCGGACGTCGTGAAGCTCTACCCGGGCCTCTCCGCGGACGCGCGTGCCGTGGCCCGCTCGCTCCTGGCGAGCCGGAGGGCGTGGTCGCTCGCGCTCCTGGAGGCGATGGATTCCGGCGCGCTCGACCCGAAATCGGTCCCCGACGACGTGGCGCGGCGCATCCTCCTGCACGGCGACGCGCGCCTGGGGACGCTGGTCCGGAAGCACTGGGGCGAGGTGGCCGGGGCCACGAGCGCGCAGATGCAGAAGGAGATGGAGCGCATCCTCGCGGCGGTGCGCGGAGGAAGCGGCGACCCGTATTCCGGCAAGAGGCTCTTCGCGAACTCCTGTTTCAAGTGCCACCTGCTCTTCGAGAAGGGCGGCCGCATCGGCCCCGACCTCACGAGCTACCAGCGCGGCGACCTCGAGGCGCTGGTGCGGAACATCGTGAACCCGAACGCCGAGATCCGCGAGGGCTTCGAGAACCACCTGGTGCTCACGAAGGACGGCCGCTCGGTGAACGGCTTCCTCGTGGAGAGGGACGCGCAGGTGCTGGTCCTCCGCGGCGCGGACGGCCAGAACCTGGTCCTTCCGCAGTCCGAGATCGACCGTCAGAAGGTCTCGGAGATGTCGCTCATGCCGGAAGGGCTGCTCAAGGACCTCACCGACGCGCAGCTCCGCGACTTCTTCGCCTACCTGCGGAGTTCCCAGCCGCTCAACGACTGAGGCTCCTGAGCACGAACTCGACGATCGGCGCGGGGTCCTTGAGGCTGTGGGGATGGTGGCCGACGCCGGGCTTGGCGATCACCGTGATGTCGCCGCCGAGCGCCCGGTAGCGCTTTTCGAGCAGGATGGGGGAACGGACCCGCCCGTGAAGGGAAAATCGGCGTCCACAGATCCAGCGCGGCCACGGCACGCTCGCTCCCCTTGAGCCCGAGAAGGGAGGCGACGGTGACGACGTGAAGCGAGCCGGACACGCCGGACAGGGCGAAACGGGCATGCCCCCGGCGCTCGGCGGAGGGGTTCTCGCCCCGCGGCGGCGTCTGGCTGGCCGTCGAGGCGTTGGCCGCCTTGAAGGCCTCGTGCCAGAGTTCGGGGTCGCGCTCGGCCGGCATGCTTCCTCCGGATCAGGCGAAGGGGCGGCTCAATTGTCCCTGACGACGGGCGGAACCGGCCCCCGGCCGGCGGGCGGCACCGAGGCCCACCCCTTCGACGATTCCCTCCCCAACCTCTCTGCGCCCCCGGGCCCCCGCTTCCGGGCGAAGAGCACGCCGAGGACCCCGGCCACCAGGACCAGCAGGTCCTCCATGGGAAACGGCTTCTGGAGGAAGGCGACCAAGCCCAGCTCGGCGCAGACTTCTCCGGGGTCCACGGTGATCGACCCCGACATCAGGATCACCGGCATGGTGCACCCTTCCGCCCGAAGCTCGCGGACCAGGTCCATCCCGTTCTTCCGCGGCATGTCGAGATCGGTGATCAGCAGGCCGTACTCCGAGGACCCAAGCTGCTTGGCGGCTTCGACTCCGTCCGCGCAACCGTCCGCCGTGAATCCCTCCGCCCGGAGCCGGTAGAGCAGGATCTCCCGGAGCCACTCGCGGTCCTCCGCGACCAGGATGCGCGCGGCGGTCTTTACATCGTTCATGCCTGTTTCTCCACCCCCATGCGGTATACTTCGTGGATATCCAGACTCCATAGGGCGTCCGCGCGGAGGTTTCCGGGGAATTATGGAAACAGGCGACACGACGGTCGGCGAATTCCTGCGCGAATTCCCGGCCACCACGATGGGCTTCCGCAACGGGCTGCGGAGCCGCAGCGTGACGCACTACCGCGTGGCCGTGGAGACCCTCTGCGCGCGCTACTGGCGCCCGGTGTTCGGCTTCCTCCGCTGCTCGTTGCGCCTGTCCCGGGAGGACTCGAAGGACCTCTCGCAGGCGTTCTTCCTCTGGCTCATCGAGGGCGAGGCCCTCCGGCGCTACGAGCCCGACCGCGCCAGCTTCCGCCGCTACCTC
>JAHFOZ010000021.1:0-12036 GCA_023261405.1 Planctomycetota bacterium | reverse complement strand
CTCAAGGTCCTCCTGCGGAGTTTCGCCCGCGACAAGGCGATCGAGGGGGGGCGGCTCAAACGCGGCGGCGGCCGGACCGTCCTCCCGCTCGACAACGAAGAGAGCGGAGGGGGTGAGCTCATCCCCGACCCCGGGTCGGTCCCTCCCGAGGACGCGTTCGAGCGGCTCTGGCGGACCGAGATCGTCCACCGGGCGCTCCGGGCCGTCAAGGCGGGCTGCCGGGCGCTGGGCCAGGATCTCACCTACCGGGTCTTCGAGATGTACGACCTGGTGGCCGAGTCTAAGCGCCCCACCTACGCCGATCTTGCCTCCAGACTGGGCCTTCCGGAGGAAGAGGTAAAGAACCGCCTGGTCCGGATGAGGGAGGCGCTTCGCCTGGAGATCCGCGCGGAGCTCGCCGGGATGACGGGGGACGAGCGCGACCTCGAAGATGAGTGGAACGCCCTTTTCGGAACGTGAGGATGAGGCCCGGAACGTCCTCCGGGCGCTCTCCGAGCACGAACGCCAGAGATCCGCGGCCCCGGCGCCCGGCGCCGGGGACCTGGGTCCCGTCCCGCAGGTGGACGCCTTCCTCGCCTCGACCGTCCTGAAGTGGGGCCTCGTCACCCACGACCAGCTCCGCGAATGCCTCCGGGAAAGCGAGGCGGCCCAGGCGCGGGACGAGGAGGTCCTCCTGGGCGACCTCCTGGTCCAGCGGGGCTGGCTTTCCGCCGGGGATCTCGCGCGCCTCCTCCGCGAGCATGCGCGACAGATCGCGGGCATCCCCATCCTGCCCCGCTTCGTGATCCGCGACCGGCTCGGCGAAGGGGCCACCGCCGTCGTCTACCGCGCCTGGGACCGGATGCGCGACGAGTTCGTCGCCCTCAAGGTCCTCCGGGAAGCGGACGCCCTCTCTCCCGCCGCGGTCCAAAGGTTCAATCGAGAGGCCCGCACGGCCGCGGAGCTCGATCACCCCAACGTCGTCCGCGTCCACGACGCCGGCATGTCCGACGGACGACTCTACCTCGTGATGGAGTTCGTCGATCACCGGTCGCTGGCCGCGGTTCTGGCGGAGGGATCGTCGCCGCCGGAGGCGATGACGGCGCTCCTCGAGAAGGCGGCGCGCGGGGTGTCGGCCGCCCACGCCCGCGGCATCGTCCACCGCGACCTGAAACCGGCCAACATCCTCGTGACGCGGCAGGGAGTCCCGAAGGTGGCCGATTTCGGGCTGGCCCTCCGGGCCGGCACGATGGCCCAGCTCACCCGGACCGGCGCCGTGATGGGCACGCCGAGCTACATGGCCCCCGAGCAGGTCGCGGGACGAAACGACAGCGTGAGCCCCCGGACGGACGTGTACGCCCTGGGGGCCATCCTCTACCAGGTCCTCCAGGGGACGCCGCCCCACGCGGGGCGGAACCTGGAGGACCTCTACTCGAAGGTGCTGCTGGAGGTGCCGCCCCCGCCCCGGGGCGCTCCACTCCCTCTCCAGGCCATCTGCCTCAAGGCCCTGGAGAAGGATCCCGCGGACCGGTATCCCGAGGCGGGGGCTTTCGCCGACGACCTCGCCCGCGCCGCGGCGGGAACACCCGTGGCGGCCCGCCTCCCCACCACGCTCCGGCGCGCGCGCCGGACGCTGCGCCGCCATCGCCTGGCCGCTGTCCTCGCGTGCGTCATCGTCGGGGCCGTCGGCACGGCGGGCGCCGCGGCCTTCCGGCACGACCGATCCAGCCGGGCCTACGACGAGGCCTATCGCGAGGGGATGCATCTCTGGGCGCGCCGGCTTCCGGCGGAGGCACTCGACAGGTTCCGCCGCGCGGCGGAACTCTCCCCCGCCTCGCCCGAGCCGTGGCTGATGGAGGGCCAGTGCCTCACCGCGATGGCCAGTCCCATCGAGGCCGAGCGCGCGTGGGAGGAGGCGCTCTCCCGGAGGCCCGATTTCGGCCCGGACCTTTACGAGCGGGGCAAGCAATCTCTGGAGGCGTACCTGAAGGCGCTCCTGCTCCCGCCCGAGCAGACCGCGCTCCAGCGGCTCGAGGTCGGCTTCCTGGCTGCTGATCCCCCGGCCCTCCTCCCACTCAAGAGGAAGGCGATCCGCGACCTGCGGGCCGCCGGAGGGCTGGAGTCTTCCCCCCGGCTGTTCGCCCAGGGCGCGCTCGCGCTCCTGGAGGGACGCGAAGTCGAGGCGGCCGCCGCGCTCAAGGAGTACCTCCGCGCGAATCCCTGGGACGGAACGGCCGCGGCCGTCCTGGCGCTGGCGCACCAGCGGCTCGGCGAGCCCGTGGAGGCCGAGCGCCGCCTGTCGGAAGCGATCCAGGTCTCCGAAGAACCTGCGTGGCGGAAGGCGCGTGGGGACGTGCACCTCGTGCTGGGCAACCCGGGCCCGGCGTTCGCCGACTACGCGCAGGTCATCCATGACCCGGGAGCCCGGGTGCGGCTCGAGGAACTGGGCTTCGCGCGGGGCCTGGCCCTGTGGCTGGCGGCCGACCAGGGCCTGGTCCTGGGAAGCTCCGAGGTCTTCGCGTGGATGGACCTCTCCGGGGCCGATGCCCACGCGACGCGCATGGGCCGGTTCGGCCGCCCCACCTTCACGCCGGGGACCGCAGACGGGCCGACGGCCGTGCGGTTCGACGGGCGCGACGATTATCTGGTCCTCGGCAGCAGCTTCGAGGATTTCACCCGGGGCTTCAGCCTCTTCCTCAACGTCCGCCCCCGGTCCCGGTTGCCGTGGAGGAGGATCCTCATCCTGGGCAATGGAGCGAACGGCGACAATATGACCCTGAGCAGCGACAAGAAGCCGGACGACCTCACGTTCGTGGTCCAGCACCAGAATGTGGACCAGGGTGTCGTCCTTGCCAAGGAGGCCCTCGAATCGGGACGCTTCCAGTGGATCAGCCTCATCGGACGGCCCGTCGGGGCGGTCCTCGAGGTGCAGGTGTATCGGGACGGGGTGGAGGTGGGCCGCGGTCAGACGGGGATCCCCCTCACGCTCAACCGTCGCCGGAACTACCTCGGCAGAAGAACCCACCTCGTCGACGGGAACTTCGAGGGGGAAATCGCGCAGCTCATGGTCTACACCCGGGCGCTCCCCGAGGCCGAGCGGGTCGCGCTGGAATCCTGGCTCAAGGAATCCTCGGGCGGGCGCTGAGGAGCAGGCATGATTCTCGCGCTGCTTCTCTTCTCGCAGGAAGCTGGAAAGTTCACGACCGTCACGGCCGAGTGCGGGGTCGAGCAGATCGTGGCCGACGCGTTCGCGGCCGAGCCCAAGTGGTGGCTCTCCGGCCTTCACCTCGTGGACCTCGACGCGGACGGCGACCTCGATCTCTTCCTCAGCGCCCACGGGGCCGGGAGCGCCCTCGCGTTGCTGAACGACGGGAAAGGGCATTTCACGCGCGCCGATGGGACGATCCCCAAGAGCGAAATCCACCTCGTGTACGACATCGACGAGGACGGAAAGCCCGACCTCACGATGACGTATCAGGATGGCGGCGGGCAGTGGTGGCGGAACAGGTCCACGCCCGGGAAGCTGCAGTTCGAGGCGACCGGCATCACCCGCGGCACCAACACGTCCCGGCGACAGGCGCTGATCGACCTGAACCGCGACGGGCAGGTCGACTGGCTTCGCGGCCTGGGCTCGGGGGTCCTGATCGATGCCGGCAACGGGGTGGGCGGGTTCAAGGCCGAGGCCCCCGTGATTGAAGTCCCCCGCACGCGGGCCGAAGTGCTTTGCCTGCCGGTGGACATCGACGGCGACGGGGACATCGACCTGCTCTGCGAGTGGGGACATTACGATGCCCCCGCGGGCAGCAGCCGCATCTACCGGAACCGGGGCGACGGATCGTTCGAGGTGGCTTGGGAGGAGGCCGGCGTCTCGATCAAGGGCGCGGGCGACGTGGACCAGGATGGGGACATCGATCTGATCGTGATCGAGAGGAAGGCGTTCCCGCCCGTGCTCCATCTGAACGACGGGAAGGGGTCCTTCACGCGAAAGCCGGACGCGATCTCCGGCGTGACGGGCGCGCCGACCCATGCGTCCTGGGGTCTGGCGGTTGTGGTGGACTTCGACAACGACGGCATCCCGGACCTCCTGATGAACGGGAAGCACTTCCTCAAGGTGCTGCGCGGCACGGGCGGAGGGAAATTCGAATCGATGAATGTCGCGTGGGGGATCGCGGACTACTCGGCCTCGTCGGTGGACGACGGCCTCTGCTTCGGCGACCTCGACGGGGACGGCGACCTCGATATCGTCGGTTATCGCAAGGGCGGATCGACCCGGCTCGTGGATGTCTACCGGAACGACCTTCCGGCGCGGAACTGGCTGCGCGTCCGTCCGGTGGGCGGGAAGGGAAACCGCGGCGCGGCGGGCGCGAAGATCCGCATCCTGGAGCCCGGCAGCGGGAAGCTCCTCGGGTACGAGCAGGTCGCGATCTACGACAGCCAGGCGTCGACCAGCTACTACGGCGCGGCCGAGACCGAGCGCCACTACGGCCTGGGAGACCGGAAGGAAGCGGACGTCTCCGTCGAGTTCTACCCCTCGGGCAAGATCGTGCGCAAGGAGAGGGTCGCGGCCGGGTCGGTCGTGCGTATTCTCGAGGAGTAATCCCGCCGCGGCACGCGTCCATGAACACATAGGGCAAGGAGGGCTGCGACATGGCCAAGCTCACGCTGTACCACAAGAAGGGTTGAGGCGCCTGCGAGAACACGAAAGCGTGGCTTTCGCAGAACAAGATCGACGTCGACGTGCTCGACATCCTGACCCAGCCCCCGACACGGGACCAGCTGGGACGGATCAGCAAGGGGACGACCGGGGGCGCGCGCGAAATGGTCAGCACCCGGACGGACACCCCCGAGTACCAGCAGAACATCGCCGGAAAGACGCTGGGCGACGATCAGCTTCTGGACATCCTGGCGAGCATCCCCAACCTGCTGCGGAAACCGCTGCTGACGGATGGCGCACGAGCCCTCCAGGGCGTTGATGACCCCGCGCGTCTCAAGGCCTTCGTCGAGGGAAAGGCCTAGCCGCCGTCGCTTCGCCGGCCCGGGGGGGGGTCCGGCCAGCGCGAGGAGTCCGCTCTGGCCATCCGTCCCCGCTTTCGATATCCTAGGCCCCATGCCGGAGCCCGCGAACATCTTTTCCTACCGCCCGTTCTGGGCGAAGCGCCTGACGCCGGCGCCCTTCCTCCCGATGTCGCTCGAGGAGATGGAGGCGCTCGGCTGGGACTCCTGCGACATCATCCTGGTCACCGGCGACGCCTACGTGGACCACCCCAGCTTCGGGATGGCCGTGATCGGCCGCGTGCTCGAGGCGCAGGGCTTCCGCGTGGGCATCATCAGCCAGCCTGAATGGTCCGGGCCCGAACCCTTCCGCGCCCTCGGCGCGCCGAACCTCTTCTTCGGCGTCACCGCCGGCAACATGGACTCCATGGTCAACCGCTACACGGCCGACCGGCGCCCGCGCTCCGACGACGCCTACACGCCGGGCGGATCCGGAGGGAAACGCCCGGACCACTCGGTCGTCGTCTATGCCCAGCGCACGCGCGAGGCCTACCCCGGGGTCCCGATCATCATCGGCGGCATCGAAGCCTCGCTCCGCCGCATCGCCCACTACGACTACTGGGACCAGAAGGTCAATCGCTCGATCCTCCTGGACGCCCGCGCGGACCTCCTCGTCTACGGGAACGCCGAGCGCGCCATCGTCGAGATCGCCCACCGCCTCGCCGCGCGCGAGCCCGTCGACACGATCACCGACATCCGCGGGACCGCGTTCGTGCGGAAGGGCCTCCCGGAGGGCTGGGCCGAGATCGACTCCACGACGCTCGACTCGCCGGGACGCGTCGTCCCGCCCGCCAGCCCCTACGCGCCCACGGCCGGGATCGCCGAGGCGGCCGTCCCGGTGGCCCCGCCATCCCGGCCCGTCCCCGTCGACCGCGACCGCTGCGTCGTCCGCCTCCCCTCCCACGAGCAGGTCGTCGATCACCGCGACCTCTATGCGCACGCCTCGCGCGTGATGCACCTCGAGACCAACCCGGGCAACGCGCGCGCGCTCGTCCAGCAGCACGGGAAGAAGGACGTCTGGGTGACCCCGCCGCCCATCCCGCTCGCCACGGAGGAGATGGACGGCGTCTACGAACTCCCCTACAAGCGCCTCCCGCACCCGTTCTACAACGACGCGAAGATCCCCGCCTACGACATGATCAAGTTCTCGGTGACGATCCAGCGCGGCTGCTTCGGCGGCTGCACCTTCTGCTCGATCACCGAGCACGAGGGCCGGATCATCCAGAACCGCTCGCAGGAATCCGTGGTCCGCGAGATCGGGAAGATGCGCGACACGGTTCCCGGGTTCACCGGGCAGATTTCCGACCTGGGCGGGCCCACCGCCAACATGTACCGCCTCGCATGCAAGGATCCGAAGATCGAGGCGGCCTGCCGGCGGCCCTCCTGCGTCTTCCCCGGGATCTGCGAGAACCTGAACACCAACCACGCGCCGCTCATCGAGCTCTACCGGAAGGCGCGCGCGGTCCCCGGGGTGAAGAAGGTCTCGATCGCCTCCGGGGTGCGCTACGACCTGGCGGCCGAGTCGCCCGAGTACGTGAAGGAACTCGCCACCCACCACGTGGGCGGCTACCTCAAGATCGCCCCCGAGCACACCGAGGAGGGCCCGCTCTCGAAGATGCTCAAGCCGGGGATCGGCACGTATGAGAAATTCAAGCAGCTCTTCGACAGGTTCTCGCGCGAGGCGGGCAAGGAGCAGTACGTCATCCCCTACTTCATCGCCGCGCACCCCGGGACGCGCGACGAGGACATGGTGTCCCTTGCGCTCTGGCTGAAGAAGAACGGCTTCCACGCCGACCAGGTGCAGGCCTTCCTCCCCACGCCCATGACCTTCGCGGCGGCGATGTACCACACGGGGAAGAACCCGATGCTCCGCGAGGGGAAGTCGTTCGAGGATGTCTATATCCCGAAGAGCCGCGAGCAGCGGCGCCTGCACAAGGCCTTCCTCCGCTGGCACGACGCGAACAACTGGCCCCTGCTCCGCGAGGCCCTCACGCGGCTCGGCCGCGCCGACCTGATCGGGAACGGCAAGGACCAGCTCATCCCGCTCTGGCAGCCGCGCGGGACGGGCGGCGCGCCCGAGGGATTCCGCGGGGGCCGCCCCTTCGCCACGCAACACACCCGCCCCGCGAACAACCCGGCCCACCCCAGCCCGAAGGCGCGCCGGCGCCGCTGATCCGGGCGACCTCCTCAATTTCTTCCCATTCCGGGGGATCAGACGCTACTATCTCTGGACCATGACTTCACCCGTTCCGCCCGAACTCGTCGTCAAGGCGCTCCGCAAGATCCTCGCGGCGATCGAGGGCCTGGGTCACAAGGCCGTCGCGATCGGACCGATGGCCCACCAGTCTTGGGGCTCGAAACGCGAGGTGCAGGGGGTCGAGCTCCTGATCTCCTCGGGCGAGGCCCATCGGGCGACCCTCCTGGGCGCGGCACGGGGCGAAGGTCTGCAGCAGGTGTCGGGCGGCGGCCCCTTGAGCATGCGCTTCCCCGACCCCCGGACCGGCGGCACGGTGGACGTCGAGATGACGGAAGCGACCACTCCGCTCCACAAGCAGGCGATGGGCCGCGCACAGCCGGGGGCGGTCCTCCAGATGCCGATGGCCGTGGCGACCTGCGAGGACCTGATCCTCCTCCGCGCCGGCTCGGCGGTCCCCGCCGACCGCGAGATGGTGGTCGAACTCCTTCGCTGGAACGCCGGCCGGATCGACGCCGCCTACGTCAAGCGCGAGGCGGAGGCCGCCGGCATCTTCGACAAGCTCAAGAGCGCCTGGCAGGAAGCCAAGCAGAAAGCCTGACGCTCATCCCTCCAGGTCCGTGAGCCGGCGGACCTTCTCGCGGATGTCGGTCTCCTGCTCCTCGACGAACTTCCCGAACGTCTCGTCCCAGGTCTTGAGCAGGTTGAGGATCTGCCGGAAGCAGGCGGTCGCGGTGATGCGCTGCAATTCCCCCACGGCCCGCGCGACCTCCTGCCGGTCAGGCGGCTTCTTCGAGCCCGACGCGCGCTTGTAGAAGCCGATCAGCAGCATCTCCAGGATATCGGGAGGGAGGAACCCGGAGAGCTCGCGGCCGAGGCGCCGCAGGCGGGCGACCTCCTCGGGCTTGAGCTCGCGACCGAAATCCGTCGCCTGCCCGACGAAGCACTTGGAGCAGAACCACGAGCCCCAGAGCTCGACCCCCTCATGGGCGTCGAGGGAGTTACCGCAGGCGCTGCAGGTCCGCGAGTCTTTTTTCACCCCCGCCGCTACTTGCCCATCTCGCCGAGTATCTTCCTGAAGTTGTCGAGCGAGATTTTCGTGCACTCCATGGGGGTCTTGCCGTCCGGGTAGTTCTCCTGCTCGATGATGAACCACTCGGTGCCGCCCACCTCGTAGTAGGCCGTGACCAGGTCCTTCCACTTGATGGTGTCCTGGCCCACGAAGGGCTTGGCCTCGGGGGGCGCGCCCTTGGGGAGGCGGCCCTTGATGTGCGTGGTCTTGGTGCGGCCGGGGTGCTTCCGGACGTAGGCCACCGGATCGGCGCCCGCGAAGACCGTGTGCCCCACGTCCTGTTGCAGGATCACGTCCTTCGAGGTCCGCTCGGCGAAGAGATCCCAGTAGGTCTTATCGCCGTCCTTCATCGTGAACTCACGGTCGTGGTTGTGGTAGCCGCAGGAGAGGCCCTCGGCCTTCAGCGTCTCGGCGGTCTTCGTCATGAACTCGGCGAAGTCCTTGCTCTTCACCGGATGGGTGAAGTCGCCGTCGCCCGGCACGATCAGGAAGTTGCAGCCGATCGCCTTGTGGAACTCGACGGTCTTTTTCAGGGCGTCGCCCCTGAGCGCGCCGGCGCCGATGTGCGTGCCGGCGGCCTTGAGCTTGAGCTCGTCCAGCTTCTTCCGGAGCCCGGCGGCGTCGTTCTGGTACCCATAGTACCCGGCGAACTCGACGCCCTCGAAGCCCTGCTCGGCGACCCATTTGAGCGCGCCGTCGAAGTCCTTCTTGCAGTCGTCGCGGATGGAGTAGAGCTGCAGCCCGATGGGGATCTTCGGCACCTTCGGCGCGGCGAAGAGCTCCGAGGGGAGCGCGGAGGCGCACAGGCCGGCGGCGCCGAAGCGGAGGACGTCGCGACGGGCGATCAGGCTCATGAATGGATCTCCTTCAGGGACGTCCGACTATAGCAGGGGCGCGGCGGCGGCACCACGAAATCAATCGAGGACGCACTCCACGCGGGACAGGAATTCCCGCTCGGTCGTGACGTCGGCGAGCTGGTCGGAGCCGATGGTGTATCCGTGGTCGCGCGCGATCGCCTCGTAGCGCGGGAGACGGGAGGCGAAGAGCCGGGGGAAGACCCAGCGGACGAAATCGTCCGGCTCGATCGCGGAGACGCGCCGCAGCCTTCGCTCCCTGCGATAGGCCTCCAGTTCCGCGTCCAGGAACTCCCCGCGGTAGAGGAGCGGCTTCGGGTCGATCTTCGCGCGCCGCCGCAGCTCGCGGACGTTCTCCTCGGTGGCGCGGATGTAGAGGATCAGGGTGTGCTTCGCGAGGACGCGAAGCACTTCGGGGTCGCCGAGCTCGCAGAGGCTGCCCGCCGCGTCGTTCACGAAATTCCGGTAGCCGTAGATCGCGTGCGCCTTCCGGATGAACTCCGGGACGTCCTTCATCGCGGCCACCTCGGCATCGCGATACATCACCTGTCGCCGCTTGAACTCGGCCAGGTCGAGGCCTCCCTGCTTCGGGTTGCCCAGCTTGCCCAGGAACCCGAGGACCGGCTTCAGGTTGTCGACCGTGATGTTGCTGGCGATATAGACGGAATCCGAGCGCAGGAGGTCCCGCAGAAAGGGGACCTTCATCGCCTGGCCCTTGATCTGGTCGAGGATGGGCTCGCCGAGGTAGCGGGTGCCGATCCGGTAGTCCGCGGAGTAGTGGAACCAGTCCTGCTTCCGGAGGTGCATCGACAGGTGGGTCTTCCCGACCCCGGACATGCCCACCAGGGTGATGGACTTGTTTTCCCAGGCGCGGAACTGGCGGCGGGTCATCCTCATGGGCGGACCCATGGTACCCGCCGCCCGGACTTTGTCAAACGGCCCGGCTTACTCGCTGTGAGCCCTGGATTCGCAGTGGAGGCAGACCGTCCTGAGCCCGCCCTCGCCGCGGGCGTTGATCGTGATCACCGGCTTGGTGCTGATCTTCTCGCCGAGGATGTTCTCGAAGACCGTGCCGTAGAGCTTCTCGATCTTCACCATCGAGTAGGCCGCCATGATCTGATGCACGCGGCCCTGGTTCCCGAGGACCCAGGGGCGGCCCGCCTTGTCCCGGAGCCCGCCGGCGCCGGGGGCCTTGGCCGCCTCCATCTGCGCGGCCCGGAAGGAGACATCGGGGCCGTCGATGGGCGGGGGAGGCAGGACCGGCACGATGGGCCGGCCCGAGGGGTCGTTGAACGTCAGCGCGTCGTCCTGGCTCTGGGGGGGCATGTCGAACGTCGCGACATCCACCACCAGGCCGTGCTCCTTGCGCAGCCGCTCGGCGTGCCACTGCCGGAAGAGCCCCTTGAACGTGGCGCCCGGCTTGTCGCTCTCCACCATGGCCTTCCTCACCCCCTCCACCACCCACTGCGCCTCGCGCAGCATCGTGGCCGCGTCCACGGGACCGGCCACGCAGTGGAGGACGCGTCCGTCCGGGGCGCAGAAGTACGACGCCACGTTCCCGCCCTGCTTCTGGCCGTTCACGATCCGGAAGGTGGCCACTTTCTGGAACGAGGAAACGAAGTTCTTGTTGAGGTAGGCGCCGACTTCCTTGTTCGCCAAGGCGTTCACCCGGAGCGCCTGGGCGTTGTTTCAGGTGAAGTTCGCGTCCTCGAAGTATCCGGAGACGTGAAGGACGAAGACGAGCTTCTTCGCCTCCTTGGCCCGGGTAGCCGCCTCCGAGGGGCTGCCCGCCCATTCGATCGCCGTGCCGTACGATTCCTGGCCGCAGGTCTTGCAGTGGGGCGCGGCCGCTTCCTGCGCCGGGGCCGAAGCCGCGAGCGCCAGGGACGCGACGATCGAAAGCAACGCGTTGCGCATGGGGATCCTCCTTTGTTCCATACCGCCCTCTTGGACGTGCCCCGCCGTCCCGGGTTCCGTGAAAAAGATGTCACGAATACGGAACCTCTGACATTTTCCTGCGTCCAAGGGGCATGCGCCAGATGAAAGGAGCGACCATGTCCGCCAAGTCCGGCTTGCTGTCCCTCGCCTGCCTGATCGCGTTCGCGGCCCCGGCCTTCGCCCAGGGCCTCGTGATCCCCGACGAGCCGGAGCTCCCGCCCCTGGCGCTCACGAAGCACGCGGTCCGCGTGGAGATCGACCAGCAGGCCGCGGCCACGACCGTGGAGCAGGTCTTCCAGAACCACACCGACCGGCAGCTCGAGGCCCACTACGTCTTCCCCATCCCCAAAGGAGCTGTCGTCAGCCGCTTCACCATGCTGGTGAACGGCAAGGAGAAGGCCGGCGAGATGGTGGAGAAGGGCAAGGCCCGCGAGATCTACAACTCCATCGTGCGGCGCGCGCAGGACCCCGGGCTCCTCGAATACCTCGGCAACGACATCTTCCGCGCCAACATCTTCCCCATCGCCCCCCGCGGCTCGCAGACGATCACGGTCCGCTTCGAGCAGGTGCTCGCGAGCGAGAGCGCCCTCGTCTCCTACACCTATCCCGTGCGCGCCAGCGCGAAGAAGGGGACCACGGTGCACGGCGAGTTCTCGATCGAGGTGGGGGTGAAGAGCGCCCAGCCCATCCTCAACCTCTACAGCCCCAGCCACGCGGTGGACATCGTCCGCGCCGGCGAGAAGGAAGCCAAGGTCTCGTACTCGAAGAAGAACGCCCCGCTCGACAAGGACTTCCAGCTCTTCTACGGGGTGAGCGACAAGGAGATCGGCTTCAACCTGGTGACCCACCGGCCCGACCCGAAGCAGCCCGGCACGTTCATGATGCTCCTCACGCCCCGGAGCAAGCGGGCGGAGGAGCGGCTGGTGGCGCGCGACCTGGTCTTCGTG
>JAHFOZ010000399.1 GCA_023261405.1 Planctomycetota bacterium | reverse complement strand
CCGCCAGCCGGTCGAGCGCCTCCGGCGCGACCTCGAGCGTGATCTTCCGGTCGACGAGGCGCTTCCGCAGGAGATCGATCTGCAGGTCCACGATCCTCCGGAGCTGCTCTTTCGACAGGGATTCGAAGACCACGGTCTCGTCGATGCGGTTGAGGAACTCGGGGCGGAAGCGGGTCTTCAGGAGCATGAGGATGTCCTCGCGGCCGCCGCCCTCGCGCAGGAGCTCGCTGCCGACGTTCGAGGTCATGATGACGACGGTGTTCTTGAAGTCGACGACGCGGCCCTGGCCGTCGGTGAGCCGGCCGGCGTCGAGCACCTGGAGGAGGACGTTGAAGACGTCCGGGTGGGCCTTCTCGATCTCGTCGAAGAGGAGGACGGCGTAGGGGCGGCGGCGGACGGCCTCGGTGAGGGTACCGCCTTCCTCGTAGCCCACGTAGCCCGGGGGCGCGCCGAGGAGGCGGGAGACCGCGTGCTTCTCCATGAACTCCGACATGTCGATCCGGACCACGGCCTCGTCGGTGTCGAAGAGGAACTCCGCCAGGGCGCGGGCCAGCTCCGTCTTCCCGACGCCGGTGGGGCCCAGGAAGAGGAAGCTGCCGATGGGGCGCTGGGGGTCGGAGAGGAGGGCGCGCGAGCGGCGCACCGCGTCGGCCACGGCGCGCACGGCCTCGTCCTGGCCGACGACCCGCGCGTGGAGACGCTCCTCCATCCGGAGCAGCTTCTCCCTCTCGCCCTCGAGCATCCGCTCCACGGGGATGCCGGTCCAGCGGGCCACGACGGAGGCGATGTCCTCGTCGTCCACGAACTGCTTGAGGAGGGGGTGGCCGTCCTGCAGCTTCGCGAGCTGCTTCTGGAGCGATTCCTGCTCCTTCTCAAGGGCGGGGAGGGTGCCGTAGCGGATCTCGGCCACCTTCTCCAGCTCGCCCTGGCGCTGGAGGAGGTCCGAGCGGGTGCGCGCGGCCTCGATCTGCTCCTTGATCTCCCGGAGGCGCTTCACCACGCCCTTCTCGTTCTCCCAGCGGGCCTTGAGGCGGGAGGATTCCTCGGAGAGGCCGGCGCGCTCCTTCTCGATGCGCGCGCGGCGCTCCGCGGCGGCCGGGTCGGTCTCCTTCCGGAGCGCGGCGAGCTCGATGTCCAGCTGCATCATGCGCCGCGTCACGCGCTCCAGCTCCTGGGGCATGGAGTCGGTCTCGAGGCGGAGCTTCGAGGCGGCCTCGTCCACGAGGTCGATCGCCTTGTCGGGGAGGAAGCGCCCGGCGATGTAGCGGTGCGAGAGCGTCGCGGCGGCCACGACGGCGTCGTCGGAGATGCGCACGCCGTGGTGGACCTCGTAGCGCTCCTTGAGGCCGCGGAGGATGGCGATCGTGGACTCGACGGACGGCTCGCCGACGAAGACCGGCTGGAAGCGGCGCTCGAGGGCGGCGTCCTTCTCGATGTGCTTGCGGTACTCGTCGAGCGTCGTGGCGCCCACGCAGCGGAGCTCGCCGCGGGCGAGCGCGGGCTTGAGGAGGTTCGCGGCGTCCTGCGCCCCGCCCTCGCCGGCGGCCCCGGCACCGACGACCGTGTGCAGTTCGTCGATGAAGAGGATCACGCGCCCCTCGGCGTCCGTGACGTCCTTGAGGAGGGCCTTCAGGCGCTCCTCGAACTCGCCGCGGAATTTCGCGCCCGCCACCAGGAGGCCGAGGTCGAGCGCCATGACGCGCCGGTCCCGGAGTCCCTCGGGCACGTCGCCTTCGACGATGCGCCGCGCGAGGCCCTCCGCGATCGCGGTCTTGCCCACGCCGGGCTCGCCGATGAGGACCGGGTTGTTCTTCGTGCGGCGGGAGAGGACCTGCATGACGCGGCGGATTTCCTCGTCGCGGCCGATCACCGGGTCGAGCTTCCCGCGGCGGGCCAGCTCGGTGAGGTCGCGGCAGTACTTCGCAAGGGCGCCGTACTTCGCCTCGGGGGTCGCATCCGTGACGCGGCGGTTGCCGCGGACCCTGGCGACGGCCTGGAGCATGCGTTCCGGGGACGCGCCGGCGTCGCGGAGGAGGGTGCCGATCCCGTCGCGGTCCTTCGCCATCGCCAGCAGGAGGTGCTCGGTGGAGAGGTACTCGTCCTGGAGCGGGGCCATCTCGTCCACGGCGGCGCGGAGGAGGCGGTCGCAGCGGCGGGAGAGGGTGGTGCGGACCCCGTCACCCTCGACCCGGGGGAGGCGGGCGAGCCCGCGCTGCAGCTCCTGCCGGAGGCGGGAGGGGTCGGCGCCCGCGGCCTGGAGGAGCGGGCCGGCCATGCCCTCGGGCTGGTCCAGGAGCGCGAGCGCCACGTGCTCGGGCTCGATCTCGGGATGGGTCCACTTTCCGGCGAGCCCCGCGGCCTCGTTGAGCGCCTCGCGGGTCTTCTCGGTGAACTTCTCCGGGTTCATGCGACGCCTCGAAGGATGGGGGCGCTACTTCCTCACGATGGGGATCTTCCGGACCTCGGCCGCCGGGACGCGGGGGATGCGCACGGTGAGGACGCCATCGGCCGACTCCGCCGTCACCTTCGTGAGGTCCAGGCCCTCGGCGAGCCGCACGCGGCGCTCGAAGCGTCCGTAGCGGAACTCAGACCGCAAGCGGCCGTCTCCCGCCGTTTCCTTCCTCTCGCCCGACAGGATCAGGACGTCGCCGTCGACGGAGACCTCGACGTTCTTGGGATCCACACCGGGAAGTTCGGCGCGGAGGACGAGCTCCTTTTCGCCCTCGACGACCTCGATCGACGGGGCCCAGGCGGCGCCCTCATTCGGGACAGGGAATATTCCCTCGAGCATGCGATTGACCTCTTCGGCAAACGGCTTGAGTGCCCAGAAGGCCGCGTCCAGGCGCGCGGGAATCTCGTTTCGGTTCGTGTTCATCGATACCTCCTTCAACGTCCGTGCATAGCGCAAACGATGTGCCAGCGGGCCGTATTCCATGTTGAGTTAAATGGCTCTGTGGCAAGTGGTTGGGCGTCACGAGTGAGGGGCAGGGAGTGTCCCTGTCAGGATGGCAGCGTGTGCCGGACGGACCCGCGGTGAAGGGGGCTTACGCCGTCGCGGGGTCGGGCTGGTTCGGGTCGACGCCTAGATCCTTCATTGCCTTGGCGAGATCCTTCTTCGGGAACTTGCCGGCGAGGGAGAGCCGCCAGAGGGCCGCGTAGGCGGTGTGCTCGGCGTCGATCTCGAAGTGACGGCGGAGGGCGGGGCGCGAGTCGCTCCGGCCGAAGCCGTCGGTGCCGAGCGCGTAGAAGCGCTCGGGGAACCACTTGGCGATCATCTCGGGGACGGCGCGCATGTAGTCGCTGGTGGCGACGATGGGCCCCTCGGCGGGGCCGAGCTGGGCGAGGACGTAGGGGACGCGCGCGTCGTCGGCGGGGTGGAGCATGTTCCAGCGCTCGCATTCGAGGGCGTCGCGGCGGAGCTGGACGTAGCTCGGGACGCTCCAGACGTCGGCGGCGACGGCGAACTTCTCGGCGAGGAGCTGCTGGGCGCGGAGCGCCTCGCGCAGGATGACGCCGCTCCCGAGGAGCTGGACCTTGCGGCCTTTCTCGACCTTCAGGTCCGAAGGCTTGAGCAGGTATAGCCCCTTGATGATGCCGTCCTCGACGCCCGGGGGCATCGGGGGCTGCATGTAATTCTCGTTGTAGAGCGTGAGGTAGTAGAAGCAGCTCTCCTGGTCCTGATACATCCGTTTGAGGCCGTCGTGGATGATGACGGCGACCTCGTAGCCCCAGGACGGGTCGTAGATGCGGCAGGTCGGCACCACGCTGAAGAGGAGCAGGCTGTGTCCATCCTCGTGTTGAAGGCCTTCGCCGTTGAGCGTGGTCCGCCCGGCAGTGGCGCCGAGGAGGAAGCCCTTGGCGCGCGAGTCCGCGGCCGCCCAGATCAGGTCTCCCACCCGCTGGTACCCGAACATCGAGTAGTAGATATAGAACGGGATCATGTTGACGCCGTGAGCGGCGTAGGCGGTGCCCGCCGCCGCGAAGCTCGCCATCGAGCCCGCCTCGTTGATCCCTTCCTCGAGCACCTGGCCCGTCTTTTCCTCCTTGTAGTAGAGGAACGATTCCTTGTCCACCGGCTCGTAGCGCTGGCCCACGTGGGAGTAGATGCCTACGCTGCGGAAGAGATCGTCCAGGCCGAACGTGCGCGCTTCGTCCGGGATGATCGGCACGATCCTCTTGCCGATCTTATCATCCTTGATGAGGCGCTTGAGGACGGCGTTGTAGGCCGCGGTCGTGGAGGCTTCCTTGACCGACCCCTTGAGGTTGTCCGCGAAGGCTTCCAGCGGCGGGATCTCCTCCTTGGGGGCCCGGACGCTTCGGCGGGGGACATAGCCGCCCATCGCGCGGCGCCGCTCGTGGAGGTACTGCATCTCGTCGCTGTTCTTGGGGGGAAGGTAGTAGGGCGGGTCTGCGAGCTGGTCGTCCGAGATCGGGAGCTTGAGCCGGTCCCGGAACTTCCGGAGCTGGTCCTCGTTGAACTTTTTCGACCCGTGGGCAGTATTCTTGCCCTCGGCGAGTCCCCCCGTGGCCCAGCCCTTCACGGTCTTGGCCAGGATCGCGGTGGGGCGGCCGTTCGCGTGGTTCACCGCGCGGTCGTAGGCGGCGTAGACCTTCACCGCGTCGTGGCCGCCGCGGCGCAGGAAGTTCCGGATCTGGTCGTCGGTCATGTTCTCGACCAGCTTGAGCGTCTCCGGGTACTGAGCGAAGAAGTGCTTACGGGTGTAGGCGCCGTCGGAGACCGAGTACTTCTGGTAGTCGCCGTCCACCGCCTCGCCCATGCGCTTGACGAGGAGGCCCGAGTCGTCGGCGGCGAGGAGCGGGTCCCAGTCCCGGCCCCAGACGACCTTGATGACGTTCCAGCCGGCGCCGCGGAAGACCGCCTCGAGTTCCTGGATGATCTTGAAGTTGCCGCGCACCGGCCCGTCCAGGCGCTGCAGGTTGCAGTTGACGACGAAGATCAAGTTGTCCAGACCCTCGCGGCCGGCCAGCGAGATCGAGCCCAGGCTCTCGGGTTCGTCGCACTCGCCGTCGCCCAGGAAGGCCCAGACGCGCGAGTCATCGGTATTCTTGATACCCCGGTCACGC
>JAHFOZ010000020.1 GCA_023261405.1 Planctomycetota bacterium | reverse complement strand
TTCACCTTCAACTCCTCCGACCGCGCACGAATGCCCTCCCCCGTCGTGGTGACGAAGAGGCTGACATAGTCAAGGTCGCCCCCCGCCGGCCGCACGAAGTCGGCCAGGCAGAGCCCGTCCTTCCGCGGCTGCCTCGGGAAACCGAAGCGCTCGATCTCCCGGCCCCCCTCGTCATGGAGGAAGAGCGTGTTGCCCTTCGACGAGGCCTTGAAGAACCGGTAGACCCCCCGGGCCTTCATCCAGCCTTCCTCGCAGCGCTTCTGGACCTCGCGCACGATCCCCTGCACCTCGAGGAACTTCTCGTCCTTCGCCTCGATCAGCCGGTCGATCGCGCCCTTCACCCCGAGATGCTTCCCGAAGAGCATCGCCGGGCTCACGAAGGGCCAGAGGGCGCGCAAGTCCGGTACGCCCACGACATGGCGGTCCAGGTCCGGCGGCACGCGCACCGGCTCGTCCGCCCGCACGAGCGACGAGCGCTCCGTGGAAGCCGCGGCGACCGCATCGACCTTCGGCGCCTCTTCCCCCGAGAGCCGGACCGCCTCCTCCGCGATCTTCCGGTCGAGCGCCGCGCGGGACTCCCCGCCCATCACCTGGTTCGCCAGGTCCAGCCCCTGCATCGCGTCGCGCGCGTAGGCGACGAAACTCCCGTAGGTGGGGCGGATCCGCGTGTACGTGAACTTCCTCGTGAGCGCCGCGCCGCCCACGAGGATCGGAAGGGAGATCCCCGCCGCCTTCAGGTCCTGCGCGGTGATCACCATCTGCTGGGCGGACTTCACCAGCAGCCCCGAGAGGCCGATCATGTCGGGCTTGTGCCGGTGCGCCGCCTCGATCAGCGTCTCGGGGGCGCACTTGATCCCCAGGTTCACGACGGTGTACCCGTTGTTCGAGAGGATGATCTCCACCAGGTTCTTCCCGATGTCGTGGACGTCCCCCTTCACGGTGGCCAGGATCAGCTTCCCGCGGTTCTGGGCGTCCGCCCTTTCCATGAAGCGCTCGAGGTGGCTCACCGCCGCCTTCATCGCCTCGGCCGACTGGAGGACCTCCGCCACGATGAGCTCGTTGTTGTTGAAGAGGCGCCCGACCTCGTCCATGCCCTTCATGAGCGGGCCGTTGATGATGTCGAGCGGCCGTGCGCCCTTCCGCTTCTCCTCCAGGTCCTCGACCAGCCCCTCCTTCGTGCCCTCGACGATGTAGCTCGCGAGCCGCTCGTCGAGAGAGAGCCGCTTCTTGTCCGCCACGACGGGTTTCTTCCCCCGGAAGTGCTCGGTGAAGGCGGCGATGGGGTCCGCCCCCCGGTTGAAGAGGAGGTCCTCGCAGAGCCGCTTCTCCTCCTCCGGGATCGAGGCGTAGCGCACGAGCTTCTCGGAGGAGACGATCGCATAGTCCAGCCCCGCCTTCGTGTTGTGGTAGAGATAGACGGAGTTGAGGGCCTCGCGGCCGGCGGGCGGGACGCCGAACGAGACGTTGGAGATGCCGAGCACCGTCTTCGTCCGCGGGAAGCGGGACTTGAGCCCGCGCACGGCGTCGATCGTCTGCTTCGCCGACCCCGTGTAGTTCTTGTCGCCCGACGCGCAGGGGAAGACCAGCGGATCCCAGAGGATGTCCTCGGGCGGGATGCCGTACTTCTCCGTGAGGAGCGCGTGGCTCCGCTCCGCCACCTTGAGCTTGGCCTCCGCGGAGATCGCCTGCCCCTGCTCGTCGATGCACCCGACGATGAGCGCCGCGCCGTAGGTCCGCGCGATCGGGCAGACCTTCTCGAACTTCTCCTCCCCGTCCTCGAGGTTGACGGAGTTGATGATGGACTTCCCCTGGCAGTAGGTGAGCGCGTGCTCGATCCCCGCCGGGTTCGTCGTGTCGATCATGAGGGGCACCTTGACCATCCGGATCAGCTTCTCGAGGAAGGCCCCGGTGGCCGGAAGCTCGTCGATCTCGGTGTGCTGGATGTTCACGTCGAGGATGTGGGCCCCGGCCTTGACCTGCTTGCGTCCGATCTCGGCGGCCTCCTCGAACTTCCCCCCCATGATGAGCTCGCGGAACTTCTTCGAGCCCGTGACGTTCGTGCGCTCGCCCACGATGAGCGGCCGGCTCGACTCCTCGCAGGGGACGTACTCGATCCCGCTCACGTGGCTCGTGCGGGCCGTCCCGGGCGGCCGGGGCTTGCCGGCGCGGGCGACCTTCGCGATCTCCCGGACGTACTCCGGCGTCGTCCCGCAGCAGCCGCCCACCAGGTTCACCCAGCCCTCCTCGATGAAGCGCCCGAGCGTCCCGGCCACCATGCCGGGGGTCTCGTTGTACTTCCCGTCGGAGTCCGGCAGCCCGGCGTTCGGGTAGCAGGTCACGAAGCAGCGCGCCAGGCCCGCGAGCGTGCGGACGTGGTCGGTCATGAACTCGGGGCCGGTCCCGCAGTTGAGGCCCACCGAGAGCGGGTCGGCGTGCTCGACCGAGGCGTAGAAGGCGTCCACGCCCTGGCCCGCCAGCATGGTCCCCATGGGCTCGATCGTGGCGGAGAGCATGATCGGGACGCGCCAGCCCGTCTCGCGGAAGGCCTTCCCGATCCCGAGCAGCCCCGCCTTCACGTTCCGCGTGTCCTGCGAGGTCTCCAGGAGGAGCGTGTCCACGTCGCCCCGGAGGAGGCCCACGGCCTGCCGGCGGTAGGTCTCGACGAGCTCGGCGAACGTGACGCCGCCGGTCACGGTGATCGTCTTCGTGGTGGGGCCCATGGAGCCGGCGACGAATCTCGCGCCCCCGACTTCGCGCGCGGCCTCCCGCGCCACGCGGCCGGCGGCCTCGTTGATCCTCTCGGCCTGGTCGGCGAGACCGTATTCCGCCAGGACGATCGGCATCCCGCCGAACGAGTTCGTCTCGACCATGTCGGCGCCGGCGCGGAAGTACTCGGCGTGGATCTCGCGGATCACGTCGGGGCGGGTGACGACGAGGTTCTCGTTGCAGCCCTCGAGCTCCGGACCGCCGAAGTCGGCGGCCGTGAGCTGGCGCTGCTGGATCATGGTCCCCATGGCGCCGTCAAGGACGAGGATGCGCTCCCGGAGAAGCTCGACGAGCTCCCTCGCGGAGGACTTGAGGGGGGGGAGCGGCAGGCTCATTTCGGTTTCCGTCCTGAGGCGACCAGGACCTGGAAGGGGTCGCCCCGCTTCCGGGCGCCGATCTCAAGCCGCAGGTCCCGCAGGCCGGCGTCCTTCATCATGCGGCGGACGGCGGGCTCGTCGAAGCCGAGCCAGCGGTCGCCGAGCTTCTTGACCCACTCCTCCTTGTGGCTCTTGAGGTCGAGGAGGAGCAGGACGCCGCCGGGGGCGAGGATGCGGGCGGCCTCGCGGATGGCGCGCGCCGGCTCCTTCGCGTGGTGGAGGGCCTGGGAGAGGAGGGCCACGTCCACGCTGCCGTCCTGGAGGGGCAGGTCCTCGATGTCTCCCCGTTTCCAGGCGATGTTGCGGATGCCCTTGGCCCCGGCGGCGGCCTTCGCGCGCGCGAGCGCGCTGTCGGAGACGTCCACGGCGATGACGCGGGCGGCCCAGCGGGCGGCCTCCACCGCGAGGTGCCCCTCGCCGCAGCCGAGGTCGGCCACGCGCAAGCCGGGCAGGAGGTGGCCCAGCGCGCGGGACCAGGCGGCCCAGCTTTTTCCCGGGACCAGGCCGCGCTCGTGGGTGAACTCCTCCTGCCGCTGCCGGAGGATCTCCTGGAGCCGCGTGTCGTCGGCGTGGCCGCCGAGGACGCGCACCTCGCGGCGCACGGCCTCCCAGGTGCGGGCCAGGGGGCCGTGGACCTCGGCGGGCCCGTAGTAGGTCCAGCCTCGCTCCCGCTCCTCCCGGACGAGGCCGCCCTCCTTGAGGAGCCGCAGGTGGCGCGAGACGCCGGGCTGGGCGATCCCGAGGATCGAGGTGAGCTCGCTCACGTTCAGGCGCTCGCGCTGAAGGAGGCGCAGGATGCGCAGGCGCGCCTCGTCCCCGAGGAGGCGGAAGAGGGCGGTGGCCTCTTTCATATGTTCGAATATACATATCGTTATACGAAAAGTCAAGCCCCCGCCGGTCGGGACCCCGGGGGCCGCTTTCCGGGGGCCGGGGGGCTATAATGCCCTTCGATGCTCGACACCCGCGGACTGGTCATCGGGGAGCTCGCGGTGCGCCAGAAGTTCCTCTCCCGCGCGCAGCTCGACGAGGTCGTGGCGCTCCAGCAGAGGAACGGCTTCACGCAGCCCCTCGGGGCGCTGATGCTCGAGAAGAAGCTCCTCTCGCGGGAGCAGCTGGACCATCTCCTCCGCGAGCAGAAGCAGGCGATCGCGGACTACGAGCGGCAGCTCTCGGTGAGCGGCCTCTTCGGCCGGATCGCGATCGACCAGGGCTTCCTGGGCGAGCCGCAGCTGGCCGAGGCGATCCGCCGGCAGCTGGCGCGGGACGCCGAGGGAAAGCACACCAAGATCGGCCAGATCCTGCTCCAGATGCGCGCGCTCACCCCGGCCCAGTTCTGGACCATCATCAAGTCCCAGGGCGTCTTCAAGTGCGGGGCCTGCGGCCACCTGCTCGACCAGCCGCGTCTCGAAAACTCGGCGATCCACTGCGAGAAATGCGGCAAGCCGGCGCTCTCGCTCGAGGAAGGCTAAACGAGTCCAAAGACAGACGCGGGCAGGTTCCTGACCACAAAGACACCAGGACACCAAGTCGCTCAGGAGGGACCTTGGTGTCTTCGTGTCCTGGTGGTTAGAGCGTTGCTTGCGAATCGGCTTGGTTATCCTTGAGTCACTTCTTCTTCGGCGCGTCCCACTTCGTCCAGAGCCAGCCTTCGTAGATCCTCTTCTGCCGCGCGGTCGGGTGCTTCAGCCTGCAGAAGACCCACGTGGCGTTCTCCTTGCGGCCCAGGACGACGGGGACCTCGCGGAGGAAGCCGTTGCGGAAGATCGTGAGCACCGCCCGCTCCCCCGGCTCGCGCTCCTCGAAGCGTTTGTCCCAATCGTCGGCGTTCACCTTCGCGCCGTCGAAGGCCACGAGCTCGTCCTTCGCGGAAAGGCCGGCCTTCCAGGCGGGCGAATCCTCGATCACGGAAGCCACCGAGAGCGTGCCGGCATTCCTCTGGGTGCTGACCCCCAGCCAGGGCTTCTCCTTCCGGGCCTTCTCACCCTCCTCCGGCTTGGCGGGCTCCTTCTCCACCTTGAGGCCCGCGGGCCCCAGGAAGCGGCCCCAGGGGACGTCCACCGTCCCGTCCACGTAGTCGGCGAAGAAACGCTCCAGGCTCCCCCTCATGACCCGCTCGCAGGCGCGCCGGAATTCCGCCTCCGGGAAGCCCTTCCCCTCCCGGCCCCACTCCGCGTAGAGAAGGCGCATCACGTCATCGAGCGACTTGCGGCCGCTGCTGCGCTCCCGGATCTCCAGGTCGAGGCAGAGCCCCACGAGCTCGCCCTTCTCGTAATAGCTCATCTGGCAGTTCGTGGAGTTCTCGTTCGGCTGGTAGAGCTTGATCCAGGTGTCGAAGCTCGACTCGGAGAGCGACTGGCGCCGGCGCCCGGGCTTCTCCTCGTACTTCTGCGCCCGCTCGGCCATGCGCTTGAAGTACTTCTCCGGGGTAAAGAGCTTCGCCCGGCAGGGGACGAGCGTGTCGTAGTAGCTCGTGATCCCCTCCATCACCCAGAGGAGCGAGGTGTAGACCTCCTTCTGGTAGTCGAAGGGGCCGAGCATGTCGGGGTGGATCCGCTTCACGTTCCAGAGGTGCCAGAACTCGTGCGCCACGAGCTCGAGGAAGTTGTCGTACTTCTCCCGGGGCCGGTAGCCGGTCGGCAGGTATTGGAGCGCCGTGGAATTCAGGTGCTCGAGGCCGCCCCCGCCGCGCTCCGTCGTGTTGTGGAGGATGAAGGTGTAGTCCCGGTAGGGGATGTGGCCGACGATCTTCACCTCGGTCTCGACGATCTTCCGGACGTCCTCCAGGAGCTCCTTCTTCCGGTAGTTCCCCGCGCCGTGGATCACGAAGTGGTGCGGCACGCCCCGGACCCGGAACGTGTGCCTCTCGAAGGTCCCCATCTCGATGGGGCTGTCGACCAGGACGTCGTAGTCCGGCGCGACGTAGGAGGCCCCCTTCCTCGCGAGTCCCGTCGCGACCTTCCAGCCCTTCGGCGGGGCAAGGTCGACCGTGACCGGGGCGTCCTTGTGACCGTCGACGTAGCAGAACACGCTCGCGCCGTTGACGAAGCCGTGCTCCGCGTCCAGATGCGAGGACTGCACCGAGAGCTCGAAGGCCCAGACGTCGTACTCGACGCTCACGTCGCCCCCGGCCTCGACGCGCCAGCGGCTCTTGTCCACCTTCCTCCAGCGCTGCTTCCCGGCCGAGAAATCCTGGACGTTCTTCGCGTAGTCGCGGACCTTGTACGAGCCCGGCGTCCACGCGGGCATGACGAAGTCGGTGGCCCCTCCCGGCGCGCCCTTCACCTCCATCCGCACGTGGAAGAGGTGGGAGTTGGGGTCGGGCATGGAGAGGGTGTAATGCACGTGGGTCATCCGTCGGCCTCCCAGAAGCCCCCACAGCTTAGTGGCTGCCCAGCGGGGTCGCAAGCTATCGAGAGGGGCCGAACCACCTGTTGGCGAGCGTGACCCTTCTGCTGTTGCGGCACCTATCGCAGGAGAAGAAGATGTGGGGCGATGACACCAGCCCCTGCCGCCGCTCCAGGGGAGTGGCGTTGTTGCAGTCGGGGCAGTAAACCATAGGGACAAGAAGCACGACAAGCAGACCGATGAGGGCAAGCAGCCCCCCGATCAGCACGAAGGGGGTCCACGCCGAACGGTCTTCCCTCACCCGGGTTGGACGGTCCCGGGCCGGCGGCGTTAGGCGCGCTTGACATCGCCGCGGCGGTCTCCTAAACTATGAACATGTTCATTATAGAAAGGCACGGGGGTCATGGGACGGCGTGAGACCAAGAAGGAAGCCACCCAGAAGAAGATCCTGGACGTGTCCCTCGCCCTCTTCCAGAAGGAGGGCTTCGGGAAGACCGCGATGCGCGACATCGCCCGGAAGTCGGGCATCGCGCTCGGCACCACCTACAACTACTTCCCCACCAAGGAGCACCTCGCGCTCTACTTCTTCGAGCGCGCGCTCGACGAGGTCATGGCGCGCTACCGGAAGGAGGAGCCGCCGGACGCGCCCCTCGAGGAGAAACTCTTCCTGCTGCTCTCGATCGAGCTCGAGAAGATCGCCCCCTACGAGGAGTTCCTGCACCTGATCCTGACCCACGCCGTCGTGCCGACCTCGCGACTCCACCCCTCCAGCCTCGACTCCCAGCGCCTGAAGGGGCGCTACCTCGACTTCGTGGGAAAGCTCCTCGAGGACTCCAAGGACAAGGGCGAGTTCGCGAGCTACGGGTTCGACTCCATGATCCTCTCCGCCTTCTGGGTCTTCCACCTGGGGATCATGATGTTCTGGCTGAACGACGCGTCCCGGAAGAAGGAGGAGACGTACATCCTCCTCGACAAGTCCCTCCGCTTCATCCTCAACGCCCTCCGGGGCAAGGCCCCGCCCCGCGGGAGGAAGCCCCGCCGATGATGGGCGCGGGCCGGGAACGGATGCCCACGGGCGCGGCGGGGAGGCTCCTCCGCCTCGGCCTCATGGGCGCCGGCGTCCTCGGCCGCAACGCCGTCGCCCGCGTCCGCAAGGTCGGCGCCCCGGAGGGTGCCCGCGCCGCCATCGACCGCGAGACCCACGAGGCCAACGCCGCCCGAATCTTCGACGCCATGACCCAGATGAAGGGCGCCTTCATGAAGCTGGGCCAGATGCTCTCCCAGCAGGCCCACACGCTGCCCGAGCCCTACATCCGCCGCCTCTCCGACCTCCAGTGGGAGGCGCCCCCCATGCACGGGACCCTCATGCGGATGCAGTTCCGGAACGAGACGGGGAAGAACCCCGAGGACGTCTTCGACGAGTTCGAGCGCGAGCCTTTCGCCGCGGCGTCGCTCGGCCAGGTCCACCGCGCGCGCCTCCGCTCCGGGGAGCGCGTCGCCGTCAAGGTCCAGTACCCGGGCATCGACCGCTCGATCGACAGCGACTTCGCCAACCTGAAAGCCATGCTCTCGACGATCCGCCTTTCCCGCGAGCAGTACGGCGAGGTCTGGGAGGCGGTGGAGGAGATCCGCCGCCACTTCCACCGCGAGGTGGACTACGTCCAGGAGGCCGACACCATCGACGAGTTCCGCCGCCTCCTGCGCGACCGCGGCGATGTGGAGATCCCCCGCGTCCACCGCGAGTTCTCGTCGCGCCGGGTCCTCACCATGGAATTCCTCGAAGGCCTCCACCTCCGTGACTACCTCCGGACGAAGCCCACGCAGGAGGAGCGGGACGCCGCGGGGACGAAGCTCCTCGACCTCTTCTTCCGCCAGGCCTTCGACTTCGCCCTCCTCCACGCGGAACCGCATCCCGGGAACTATCTTTTCCTCGAGGGCGGACGCATCGGGCTCCTCGACTTCGGCTGCTCCAAGCGCTTTGAGCGCCGCTGGGTGGATGAGCACCGCGACCTCTTCCGCATCCCCATCGGCGATGCCACGGAACTGGAGAGGCACTACCTCAAGTTCCGCTTCTACGACGACCGCGATCCCCTCAGCGGGCGAAAGCGCGACGCGCTCCTCCGCATGCATCGCCTCGACATCTCCAAGTACCACGAGGACCGGGTCTTCGACTTCCGCGACGGCGCCCACCTCCGCGAGGTGATGGAGAGCCTGCAGGACCTCGCGCGCCTCGGCCTCACCCAGTCCGGCTTCGTGCTCTACGTCCGGGCCAAGATCGGCCTCTACAACCTCCTCCACGAGCTCGGCGCCCGGGTGAACTGTCGCCGGGTGTCCCGGAGGTACGTGTGAGAAGGAGGTCACGCCCGGCGCCCCCGGTCGTCTTAAGAGTGGACGTAATATGAACATGTTCATAAATGGAAAGGCCGCCCGCCCGGCGCTCCGCACCCGCTGGGACGCCGCGCTCTTCCTCCATTACCAGGTCCCGCCCGAGGAGCTCCGGGTGCGCGTCCCCTTCACCCTCGACCTCCACGAGGGGCGCGCCATCGTGAGCGTGGTCGCGGTGGGCGTGCATCCCCCGTTCGTGGCGCGGCAGTGCTTCCTCAACGCGCGCACCTACGTCCGCCCCGCGGGCATCCACTTCCTCACGGGCTGGATCTCGAACCCGATGAGCGGCCTCCTGGCTTCGCACTTCGCCGGCATCCCCTACCGGACGGGCCGCTTCTCGACCGCCTGGGGGGCGGAAGGAGGCCGCGTCTCCGCGCCGGAGGGGACCTTCCGGTTCAGGGCCGCGATCGCGCCGGAGGCGACATTCGTCCGCTGCGCGCCCGGGAGCCTCGACGAGTTCCTCCTCGAGCGCTACGCCGCCTTCACCCTCCGGGGCGGCCGACGCCGCGTCGTCCATCTCGCCCATGCCCCGTGGCTCCAGACCGCGGCCCGGGTCACGGTCGACGACCCGGGACTCCTCCTCGCCGCCGAGCCCTGGCTCCGCCACGCGCGCCTCATCGGTGCCCACGCGACCGCCCCGCTCGACGACGTCCGGATGGCCCCTCCTTCGGAGCTCACCCCATGATCACGCTCTTCTGGCTGGCCGGGGGACTCCTCCTGCTGATGGCCGCCACCAACATCCCCTTCCGGCGGCGGATGCCGTTCGGCCGGGACCTGGCCTCCGTCACGCCCATCATCCGGCAGATCTGCACCGTCCACCATGTCTATATCGGGGGAGTCATCGCGGCGCAGGGGACGCTCTGCCTGCTCTTCGCGCGCGACCTGGCCGCGGGCGGCCCGCTAGCCTCTTTCCTGAACGGCGCGATGGCGGTTTTCTGGGGCGCCCGGCTGGGAGTCCAGCTCTTCTACCTCGATCGCGCGACGCGGCGCGCCCACCCCGGCTGGGACGCCGCCTTCATGCTGGCCTTCGGATCGCTCGCGGCGGGTTTCGCCTTCGCCGCGCTCGGGGGGACCATCTGATGCTCGTCCTGTGGAGGTGCCTCCGGGATCCGCGCGCGCGGCTCTATGCCTTCGACACGCGGCCGGCCGTCCGGGCCGACATCCGTCTCGCCGCGTGGCCGGGGCTCTTCCTCCTCGCGGTGGCGGGGACGCTGCTCTACGGAATCACGCTCCCCGGCGGGGGCGCCACCGCTCTTCGGCTTCTCGCCGCCACCTCCGGAAGCTGGATCGTCTTCGGCCCCGCGCTCATCCTGCTCTCGGGCCGCCCCGCCCAGACCTGCGCCCATGCCTGCCTCGTCACGATGGTCTACGGCATCGGCGTCCTGGCCGCGGGGGGCGCGGCGAACTCGCTGCTCGACCTTTCGCCTGCCTGGAACGCCGCGTGGGTCGCTGCGAGCAACGTCGTCATGGCGGCGGCGCTCGTCCGTCAGCTCGCGGTCCTGGGCGTCCCCGCGTGGCGCACCCTGCTCGCGTGGACGGTCTTCCTCGACGGCCCTGGACTTCTTCTCTTCCTCCTCATGGGAGGTCTGCCATGCTGATCGGGATCACGGGCGCCCGCGGCTTCCTGGGCGCGCCGCTCGCCCGGCGCTTCATCGAGGCGGGGCACACGGCCGTCCCGCTGCCGCGGGAGATCGGCCTGCTCCCCGGGGTCGACGCGGTGGTCCACCTGGCCGGCGAGAGCATCGCGGGACTCTGGACCCCGCGGAAGCGCGCGGCGATCCTGGAAAGCCGCGTGGAGGGCACGCGGCGCCTCGTGGAGCGCATGCGCGCGGCCCGCCATCGCCCGCGCGTCTTCGTCTGCGCGTCCGCGGCGGGCTACTACGGCCACCGGCCGGGCGTGGCGCTCGACGAGCATTCGCCCCCGGGTCTCGGGTTCCGCTCCAGGGTCTGCCTCGAGTGGGAGGCGGAGGCACGCCGCGCGGAGGAGCTTGGGATCCGCACCGTGATGCTCCGGCTCGCGACGGTGCTCGATCCCGAGGGCGGCTTCCTCGGCGCGATGCTGCCCCTCCTCCGCTCGGGCCTCTGCTTCGTCCTCGGCCGGACCCGCGACCGCTTCTCCTGGATCGGGCGCGAGGACGCGCTTCGCCTGGTCGAACTCTGCATCGCGGACGACTCCATCCGCGGACCGCTGAACGCCTCGGCCCCCCGCGCGGCCACCCAGAAGGAGTTCGCGCACGCCCTGGCGGCGGCGGCCGGCCGGCACGTCCTGGGCCGCGTGCCCCGGCGGCTCCTGCGGCTCGCGCTCGGCGAGTTCGCGCAAGCGTTCATCGATGACCAGGACGTCCGTCCCGCCCGTGCCCTCGCGCGCGGATTCCGTTTCCGCCACCCCGACTTGCCGGGCTTGTTCCGGGCGCTGGGTCTACAATGTCCGGAGACGGGGAGGCGACATGCCCTGGCCTGACCGGATGGCCCGCTCGGCGTACCTCGGCGGCATCCTCTGGGCGCTCCTCGCCGGCGGCGCCGCCGTGGGATTCCTGCCGCTCGACCTCATCCCTGTCCTCTTCCTCCTGGCGCCGCTCGTGGTGATCCCCCTCGGCCTCCGGCTCCTGGCTCAGGAAGGAGTGGAGAACGGTTGCCTCCGTCTCGCCGCGCTCCTGCAGCCGCCGGCGGCGCTCCTCGCTTCGGCCTCGTTCTTCATCCCCGTGGGACCCTGGGCCGCGGCGGTCGCGGCGCCCTGGGCCGGCGTGACCGCGTTTCTCGCGCTCGCGGGACTCGTGCACTTCCTCAAGAAGCCCCGGGGCGATGTCGTTCATTACCTCGCGTTCGCGGCGCTGCTCTTCGTCCCCGTGGGCGGGGGTTTCCTCGTCGCCAGCCGCGCGGGGATGAATCCGGGGGGCTTCACGGAGCCCATCGTCCTCCTCACCGCGGTGCACTTCCATTTCACGGGATTCGCGGCGCCGCTCCTCGTCGCGCTCGCGGCCCGCGCGGGTCCGCCGCCTGGACTCGTCACGCGGGGGGCGACCCTCCTCGCCGCGGCGGGCCTCGTCGCCGGCACCCCGCTCCTCGCTGTGGGTTTCGTCTTCTCCCCCCCGCTCAAGCTGGGCGCCGTGATCCTCCTCGTGGCGGCCCTCTGGGCGGCGGCATTCCTCGAGCTGCGCGCGATCCGCACCCTGGGGCCCCTCCCCGCCCGCCTCCTCCTCGCGCTCTCCGCCGCCTCGCTCATCGGGGGCATGGCGCTCGCGGGCGTCTTCGAGGTCGGCCTCTGGTCGCGCACGGTCTTCCTGACGATCCCCCAGATGGCGAAGACGCACGGGCTCCTCAACGGGCTGGGATTCGCGGGCGCGGGCCTGCTGGCCTGGACGCTGGGGCGCGCCCGATCGGGGAAGTAGCCCTGCTCGATCGAGTCCTCGAGCCCGCGCTGCGCCCCCAGAAGCGGGAGGCCCTCGAAGCCCTGCTCCGCCGGCAGGCCTTCGGCAAGACCGACGACCTCACGATCGCCTCGAGACCTCCGGGGGGACGCCTGCTCGAATGTTACGGAACCCGGCGGAAAGGGTCGTCCGCCCGCCCGTACCAGACGCTCCTCGTTCAGGTCGAACCGCTGGACGGCAGCTGCGATTGCCCTGACTTCCTCCGCAGCTCGCTCGGCTTCTGCAAGCACCTGCTTAGCTACAGTGGTGAAACGCCCCTCCCCAGGGTTTTCGATTTCCGCTGGGGGAAAGTGGAGCGGGCGACCGGATTTGAACCGGCGACCTTCTCGTTGGCAACGAGACGTTCTAGCCACTGAACTACGCCCGCTTGACGAGTGCGCCGCGATTTAACCACCGGTGTCGCTCAGCGTCAAGTCCTTCCACGCAAGCTGTCACGGCCAAGTGATTACTTCCCCTTTCTGTCCAAGTAGAAACTTCCCCGTAAGGTGGCATCCAGGAGGATGCCATGGCGGGAAGGGACAGGGAGGTACGACTGACCGTGAGAGACCATCAGAGGCTCAGCGTGATTGAGGAGATCCTGGCGGGGAGTCGAAGTCAGGTGTCAGGGTCCAAGGCGGTGGGGATCAGTACGCGATGGATGAAGGTCCTGGTGAAGCGAGTTCGGCAAAACGGGGCCGCCGGTTTGGTCCACAGGAACACGGGGCGAGCCTCGAATCGGAAGCTGAAGGCGAAGGTTCGAGAGGAAGTGAGCCGGCTTTACCGGGAGGAGTATGAGGAATTCAACCTGAACCACTTTCGCCAGAGGCTGAAGGAACGGGAGGGCTGGGAGGCTCTTCCATCGAGAGAGACCCTGCGGGGGATTCTGATGGTGGCGGGCCTGTGGACGCGGCAGCGGCAGGTGCCGAAGCATCGGCAGAAGACGGCGTGGCCCCGGCTTCACTCCAGAGGAGATGGGCCGACGCCCAGCTCGCCGTATCGACCGGACCGGCGGAGGCGAGACTGAACCCTCTTCCGGAGCAGATCTGCTCGGCGCCGCGGACTTCTCCGGAGTCCGCCCAGACCGGAGATGAGGCCGCCGACGGGCCTCCGTCTCGAACGCCTGGATCAGCACGACCCGCGCGCCAGTGAGCTTCGCAACATTACCCGTGGGATCAGCCGCCCCGGTGGACTACCGGCCTCGACGCCGGTTCTGGAATACAAGTCCGAGAAAGTAGGTCCAGTAGACGGGCCAGAGGAGGCTGACCCCGACGTTCATGAAATGACTCTGCCGGAGGATCTGGTTCCTGAGAACGAAGAACGCCGTCCCCATGACACCGCCTGCATACGCCATCACCAGTCCAGTCCACATACGCCCATCCTTTCCCCGGACATCCGGGATTCGAGGCTCATGGAGTCTTCGCAAGCCAGGCCTTCACTTCCGGGCGCCCTTCTGCGCCAGGCGCCGGATGCCCTTCCGGACGAGGACGGCCACCAGCTCCTGCCAGTCGTCGCGGACGGCTTCGGGAGCGTCATCGCGGACTCCCCGGAGGATCGGACAGGCGCCCCTCTTCGACTTGGAGACGCTCTCGGCCAGGGCTCTGATAAGGAGCCGGGTGTACTGCCACTCGTTCATGTCAGGATGCTTCTCGAGGCGCTTCATGCGCTCCCTGAGCTTGTCCAGTTTGACGAAGGTGGTGTCCGCATCCAGGATCATCATCTCGTGCCTAGTTCTCCGTCTCTTCTTCCGGCCCCTCCGCGCTCCGGGACATCGGAAGTCAGTTCAAGGCCTTCCGGTGGGCCAAGTCGACGAGTTCGTATTCATCCTTCCAGTGGTACTTGAAGTGGGCGTCGAGCCTCTGCACCGTCCTGCCGGGGAAGCTCGCGGCCTCCACGAAATCGCCCCCTTCGGGCCTCGTCTGGATCTCCTGGTGGATCTGGCCGCAGTCCTCGCATCCCCCCATCGATCCTTCGATGGCGTCGACCAAGGCCCGGTTCAGCTGGGCCTTGTTGGAAAACCCGAACACAGTGCGGGTGACCATCTGCAGCTTTGCGCTCATGATCGGTCGGGGCCCTCTAGCGGCGGTGCCGGCGAAGCATGGCCGGGCGCGCCTGCAGGACGGTCATGGCGAGCCCATGGAGTTCATGGAGATTCAGCTTCGCCACGGCGGCCTGGCCCTGTGCCTGGTCCGACATCACCACGAATCCGTAGCCGCGCGAGCGGCCC
The DNA here is from genome assembly GCA_023261405.1 of Planctomycetota bacterium. Classification (GTDB taxonomy): domain Bacteria; phylum Planctomycetota; class MHYJ01; order MHYJ01; family JACPRB01; genus JACQFK01. The sequence continues at coordinate 7,374 of JAHFOZ010000020.1, read as the reverse complement.
GCTCCGCGACCTCCCTTCATCTGGGCCCCGGGAAGGGAAACCGAGGAGACCGTTCCATGGGCCTTGAAGGCCTGAAGCAGGTCTTTCTCGGTCGTGTCGGGGGACAGATTGCCCACGTAAAGGTTCATCGCCGGCCTCCTCAAAATGGGAAGGGGAACCTATTCATCGCCCTGGTCCTCTGCATCCTCGTCCGTCGGCTCCTCGGAAGCCTCCTCCGACTCCTCCGCCGCTTTCTTCGAATCCGGGCGCTGAGGCGCCAGGACCCCCTTGGCGAACGCGGCGAAAGCCTGCGCCAGGCCCTCGCCGTCCGGCGGGAACTTGATCACCGCCCGATCCAGATCCGCCGGAACCAGGAACCAGCCCTCTTTGTCCCGGTAGAGCCTCCGCTCGATTCGGACCCCGCTCTCATGGACATACAGCGTTTGGGAATCCTGATCCCAGCCCGTCGGCGCGGCATCCGTCACTTCCATGCTCAGCCGACCGTCAGGACGCAGTTCTCGGTCCCGAACGGGTCGGGGCTCCGCCGGGAGGCCTCTGCAGGGTGCTTCCATTCCCCATCGAACGGGACGCGCCGCGGTGCAGGGGTCATCCCCTCTTCAAGACCCTCCCCACGATCCGCCGCAGGAAGGCCATGCTCTTGGAGAATCTGGAGGAGGAGAGATGGACCGACACGATCGGCGCGTGCGGGTCGCTCCGGTCCCAGAAGCCGACGGGCCGTCCCTTTCCAATGGAGCCCTTGGCGCTCGGTTGCTTCTTTTTCATTTCGTCATCTACCCCCGGGCCGGCGGGTGCGAGGCCTTCGACGGGCCTTTCGCCCCGATGAGATCCTTGAGCCCCGCGAGATACGCGACGCTGACCCCGCGGGTCTGCAGGCGGGTTTCCCTCCCCTCGGTCGCGACGATCTGCCGGGTCGCCCAGTCGACCCGCGTGTTCGAGGAAAGAGAAGCGCCCAGCTCGATGAGGTCTTCGCGCGCGAGCGGAATCATGAGCGCTTCTCCCGTCGAAAGTGAGAGAACCGGGGAATGCACCCCGGAACTCCGGGCCATCCGCGGGGTCCTTCCCCTGTGAGAGCAAAGCGTGTGCCAATCGGCTGAGGGGGCGCGAATTTCGGGGGAAGGGGGTGGGCGCTCATTCCAGCCTGGACTTGAGCTGGAATGCCGGGGTCACGGCCTTGAGGCCATGACCCCGGCGCTTGAGCTACTTCTTGTCCGAGAGTTGGACGGCCGCAACCGGGGCGGGGGCGGACTTCACGTCCACGGCCGCGACGGGGGCCGGGGCCGCGGGAGGGGCCGTCGCTACGGCCGCCGCGGGGGCGGGCGCCGTGATGACGGCACCCTGGACGGGCTGAACTTCGACTCCGGGCTTTTTCTCATCGATCATGGTCATTCTCCTCAGTGGGTTGTCAACCAGCTCAAATCGGATGTGGCGTGAAGCCCCGGGTGCTACGTGAAGGTCATGGCCTTGGGGAAACGGAAGCACCGACAGCTCTCGTACGGGCGGGGAAGAGCCTCGCGGGAAGTCACGCAGGATGATGGAGCAACTGAGGGGCCACGATGTGCGGCGGATCCCGGTATCGGCCGGCGCCCCGGGTGCGGGGTCTAACTGCCCCGCGCGGAGCCTTTCGGAGTACCCCGGGTGAAGGACTTCAGCTTCCGATGCAGCGTGGCGACCCCGATCCCGAGAGAAATCGCCGCCTGCGTCCGATTCCCCCGCTTGGCATCGACGATGGCGAGGATGTAGTCCTTCTCGACATCTCGCAGAAGTCGGATCCCTCTTCCGCCCAGCGGAGGCAGCACCGCCGCCCGCACCTCGGGAGGAAGGTCTTCCAGGTCGATACGGCTTCCCCTCGCCACGGCGACGCCGCGTTCCATGACGTTCGCCAGCTCCCGCACGTTTCCAGGCCAGCCGTAGCCCAGGAGTTGATCGGCCGCCGGGGCCGTAAGCCCCTCGACCCGCCTCTGCATGTGGAGGGCCGACCCCGCGAGGAGCAGCCGAGCGAGCGGCAGGATGTCTTCCCTCCTCTGTCGCAAGGGGGGGACCGCCAGCTCGACCACCTTGAGGCGGTAGAACAGGTCCTCCCTGAAGCGCTTGGCGGCCACCTCGGCACCGAGGTCCTTGTTCGTGGCGGTCACGATCCGCACGTTGATCGGGCGGTTCTGGTTTTCGCCCACCCGCCGGATTTCCCGCTCCTGGAGCGCCCGGAGGAGCTTCACCTGCATCGACTGGGGGATCTCCCCCACTTCGTCGAGGAACAGCGTCCCGCCGTTCGCTGCCTCGAAGAGTCCCGCGCGGTCGGAGGTCGCCCCCGTGAACGACCCGCGGGCATGGCCGAAGAGCTCGCTCTCGAGGAGGGATTCGCTGATCGCGCCGCAATTGACGGCGATGAACGGGCCGTCCGCGCAGGCCGACTGGTCATGGACGAAGCGCGCGATGCGCTCCTTCCCCGTGCCGCTCTCGCCCGTGACGAGCACGGTGGAGTCCACCCTGGAGATCGTCCGCGCCAGCTCCACGACCCGGCGCATTTCCGGGCTCTGCGCCACGATATCGGCGAAATCCTCCGGGACATGGGCCAGCCGTGCCAGACGGCGCCGTCGGTCGCGCAGTCGGCGCTCGCTGAGCTTCAAGGCCCGGGCAACCTCTTCCAGCGCGGAGTCGATTCCCTCGCGCTTGAATACCGAAAGCTCGTCGCGGGCCGCATCCCCCCACTCCTCCGCGGACTTGATCGTGACATGGCAGGCCGAGTCGCCCCGGCCCATGCACCGGTCCTCCACGGCATACATCTCCCGGGACGCCGCGAAACTCAGATAGCCGCTGACCAGCCCGCAGAGGGTCCAGCAGACCGGGTACTCCGCTTGGCCGAGATGGAGGAGGTGCTGCTCGGCCTCATAGGAGACCCGCCAGGTCCCACCTTCGGGAGCGAACGGGACGGGGCTGCCGGGTTCCAGCATGAACAACCCCTGGAGCGCATAAAGACGGGCGCCGGCCCGGCGCCATTCCTCATCGTTGTCCCACTTGAATTGCGTGCGCATCGCTTCGGCCATCCTCCTGCCGTGGATGTAGCCGAATCGGCTGAGAATGCCGCGCGCCACCCTCACGCCGAAGGTGTCGATCAGCTCCTTCCGGAGTAGCCCCTGCGCCACGGCATTGAAAAGGATCGCCCTCTGTCCCGCGAACAGGATGAGGCCCCCACCCGGGTCCAATTCCAGGAGTTCCTTCAGATCGAGGTCTTCGACTCGCACAGATCACCTCTAAAGGGCAGAACGCCACTCTATCATTTTGAGAGACCCGGCACGGGCGAAAGCGGGTGAATTCCTCACGAATCGCAGGCCTTCCGCGGGGCCTGCCTCCCCTGCCCTCAATACAGCTGCGATATTGCGGGCCGTGGTCGTCGGGAGATCAAACTGATCCGCCGGGTGATCATTCTGATCCTATTCGGGGTCCTCGAAGAAACCACTTCGCCCTGACCCGCACTTGGGCCCGTCCTTTGCTCCGACCTTCCGACACAAGATAAGGAACCGCGGCCGCGCGCAAGAATGATCATTCTCAGACGATCGGCTGAGCGCCAACATGTCCGCCGGCGCGGCCAGGACACGTGGAGAACGTTCGACGCGGAAAGCTCGACCGATCCTCTGCGGAAGGGCTTTCGCACGTTGGAGTGCTTCAATGAAGAAGGCCTCGCTCCCGGGGTAGGCTCTCTTCTTCATTCCCAGAAGGACATCGAAATTCTGACCTATGTCAGCGAAGGAACTCTGGTTCATGAAGATGCCTCTGGGCGGAGCAGCGTGATCGAGGTGGGAGAGTGCCGCCGCGCCAGCGCCGCTTCCGGAACGACGAACCGGGCTTTCAACAGGTCCCCCAAAGGGAACACCCACGCCTTCCAGTGCTGCATCATCCCCGATCGGGACAACATCCAGTTCCGCGCCGAGCAGAGGCGGTTTCCCATGGCGGAGCGCCGGGGGATCCTCCGGCTCCTGGCCTCCCCGGACGGCAAGGGCGACTCGCTCCGGATACACCAGGACATCCGGGTGTATTCATCGATCCTGGACCCTGGACATCATCTGGTCCACGAGCTCGCCCCCTCGCGAGCCGCCTGGCTCCACGTGGTCAATGGCGGGATCCGACTGGTTGATCAGCAACTTCGCGCGGGGGACGGGGCCTCGCTGGTGGATGAAACTGCGGTCTCGTTGACCGCGCAGGAACCCTCGGAGATCCTTCTCTTCGATCTCGCGTAGGATGGGGCGCTGACTTCGCCGCTCAGAGGGTCCCGGGCTCGCTCCGCTCGCGCAGTGCCCGTACCAGCAACGCTCGAAGCTGGCCGGTACAGGCGACCGCCTCCCGCGAACCGCGGGGCCCCTTCCCCTCCCATTGGAATCGGACGTGAGCCAGGGAGCGATATCCCTCCAGGCCGAGGACATCCCCCTTGGAAGAGGTCGGAGCGAAGACCGGACTCGGCGAACGAAGGCCGGCGAGCCGGTCCACGAACGATTCCAAGTCGTGCCAGCTCACCTCCGCGTCGCGGCTGAGAATCGCCGGTTCCTCGACCTGGCGACGCTTGAGTGCCTCGAGCGGAGTCATCCGATCCTTCCAGTCTTTGAGGCGGTCCCAGACCGTTTCTCGCACTACCCCTCGGCGAGTCCGGTAGTCACGGACCGACAGGAAGACGCCCCAGGAAACGTGGGGGCCTGAGTGAGAATAGCGCCAGAGGCGCAGCTGGAGCGCCATGCCTCGAGTGGTGTCGCGGAGCGGCGACTGGTCCGGATGCTCGAGGAGCCAGAGTGCCTGGCTCTCCAGCGTCTTCCATACCTGGACGTTCATGCCTTCGACTCCCTTGAACCGGGGGTGCGAGGGGGATTCCTGGACTCATGGCAACTTCGCCTGGAGGTTCCGAGCCGCTGAACCGCCGCGGCGATGGGCGCATCCGGGGCCTGGCCATCCTCGGGCCAGCAGCGGACGTCGTACGTGTGGGCCACCGCGAACGCGCGGAGGAAGGCGACGAACGTCTTCATGGAAACCCATGGCTGGATCTTCTCAAGCCGCCCCGCGCGGGAGCGGCCAGCCGATCGATCGATCTCAAGCGCAAGCCGTATGCCACCGGCACTCACCCTTCGCGAATTCGCATACGAGTGGAGGCCCGCTGGCATACGGCTTGCTGTAACTGCCGGAGAACGGATCACTTGCGTTTTCCCCTCACTTCCTCAAGACCGACCGGACGGTGCCTCGAAGCGGTGAGGTACCGAGATGTGGATGGCGCTGCGACCGGAGACGGCAATCCCTGCGGAGGGGAGAAAAGACGGTCTGTTGGAGGGACCACGCAGAGGCGACTGGCCACGTGGCGAACCCGTTCGGGTCGGAGAATTGCGTGATCAAGGTAGTGTAGTCTCCGGCGGCGCCAACAGCGGAGAATGTTCCGCTGGCAGCCTCGCGCTTGGACAGGCAGGTCTGCCGATGGCGCCGCTCGGAATGGCCCCTCCGTTCCATGCCGGCGCGCGGCGGCGCGCGCCCCCGGCATCCGAAGTGTGACACGTGAGCGTTGAATGACCCTGACGACGTGCAGAATCCTCGTCCCCCTCGATGGCTCGGCGGCGGCGGAAGCGGCGCTCATCGAAGTTGAGCGGACCGCGGTCGACGCGGCCGAGGTCCACCTCCTGCACGTCGTTCCGTCATTCCCCTCAACCCTGGGCTCCTCGTCCGCGGGGGTGATGGAGATTCACGATAAGGCGTATGCCTATCTCAAGGACGTCCGCGGACGATTTCCCAGCTTGGGCGGGATCGACCTCATCCGCACGGGCGCGCCCGCCGACGCGGTCTTCCAGGTCGCGCTGGAATTCAACATCGACCTGATCGCGATGTGCACCCACGCCCGCACCGGCCTGGGGAAGTGGTTCATGGGCAGCGTGGCCGAGACCGTCGTGCGACAGACGCAACTACCCGTCCTTCTGACGCGCCCGGGCATCCCTCCCCCCCGAACGGCGCTCCGAAGAATCCTGGTGGCCCTGGACGGCTCAGAGGAATCGTCCACGATCATGATCGCGGTACGGCGGCTCGCCGTCCGGACCGGAGCAGAAGTGATCGTTCTTCACGTCACCGGGCGCTCATTCGCACCCGTCCCCCAGCGCGGAATCCTCGTCGCGTCGGGCAATCCGGAGGATCCGGAACAGAAACTCCTCACCGTGGCCAGCTGGCTCGAAGAGTTTGACCTCGCTTCCCGGCAGGTGATCGCCGAGGGCGACCCGGTCGAGGAGATCCTCGGTCACGCGAAGTCGCTGGATGCGGACTTGATCGCCATGTCCACCCATGCTCGAAGGGGACGGGAACGCGCGATTTTCGGGAGCGTGACCCAAGCGGTCCTGGGACGCACGGATCGCCCCGTTCTTCTCCAGAGGCCGTTGGTCCGCACGATCGCTCCGGAGGCCCGCGGGCCCAGGCAGCAGCGGGGCGGCGGTGGGCTAATCCGCGCTGACGCACGACCGGAAGGAGATTCGATGAACACGACCCTGAGCCGCTCCAAGAATGGGGATCTCAGCGATGCCCTCGCGGGTCTCATGGACCATCTTCGCGGAAACCGGGGGGCGTGCTCTCGGGGCACGCCCGACGAAGCGCTGAGCGGAGATGCCGACCGATTCGTGGGAAGGCTTTCGGGACACCTTCGGTATGCTGAAGAAACCCTCTTCCCGGCCCTCGAGAAGATAGAGCCGGGATCCGCCTGCAACCTTGAAGAGTTGAAGAAGGACCACCGGCTCTTCCATCTCTACGCGCGCGACCTGGGTCTTCAGATTCGAGGCGGGGACAAGGAGAAGGCATACGGGCTGGCGAGGTCGTTCCTGGCCGTGATGCTCGATCATCTCCACCGCGAGTCGAAGGTCGTGGACAGGTTTGTCCGGTCCCTGGATGTCGTGGACGCTCGGCGTCTCTCCGGAGCCCTTGCGGAACGGCTTCCGGCGGGCGCTTCAAGCGGCTTACAGGATTCTCCGCGATGAGTCCGAGTATCGATAGGAACGGGCCGCTCAAGCGACATCCGAAGGTTATCGCCGGCGGTTTGTGGGTCCGCCCCAGGGAAGCATCGGACGAGTCGGCACTTCCGAAGAATGCCATCTGGCTTCAGACTTGTCTGGCATGCGGCTTGCTCAACCTGCCTTCATGAACAACAAAACGGGGTGATGTCATGTTGGCCCCTTACCATGACGGGATCGACCTCCTGAGCGCGGATGACGTGGAGCGGATCTGCCGCCGGACCGATGGACTGGAGCTTCATCGCGACTGGGGGGTGGTCCCCCTCAACTGCGCGGAGCTCGGGACGGAAACGGGGAGGGCGCTTCCCGACGGGAGGATCCTCATTCGCCCAACGCCAAGGAAAAGCCGAAAGAGGGCACCGTG
>JAHFOZ010000398.1 GCA_023261405.1 Planctomycetota bacterium | reverse complement strand
GGGGCCCGAGGGCGAAGGGTTCAGGGTGGCCATGAGCACTCTCGACGGCGGGCGCATCGGGATCGCCGCGCAGGCGGCGGGCATCGCGACGGCCTGCCTGGAGGCATCGATCAAGTATGCGAAGGAGCGCCGGCAGTTCGACCAGCCGATCGCGAACTTCCAGGCAATCCAGTGGAAGCTGGCGGAGATGGCGATGGACGTGGACGCCGCGAAGCTCCTCATCCTGCGCGCGGCGCGGCTCCGGGACGCCGGGAGGCCGCACACGATGGAGGCATCCATGGCCAAGCTCTTCGCCTCCACGATGGCCAACAACCACGCCACGCAGGCGGTCCAGATCCACGGCGGCGTGGGCTACATCAAGGATTTCCCGGTCGAGCGTCACTTCCGCGACGCCAAGATCACCGAGATCTACGAAGGCACGAGCGAGGCGCAGCGGATGATCATTGCGAAGAGCCTGCTCAAGTAATGCAAATGGTGCTTTAAAGCAACATTTGCCCACGAGGCCCCCGCGGGCCGCTAGAATCCTACTGGATGTCCAAGAAGCCACCCCCCGCCTGGTGGATCCGCGTCCTGCGCTCCCTGGGCCTGGGGATCATCCTCCTGTTCGTCGTGGGGGCCGTGTTCGTCATGCTCTGCGAGAGCGACTTCCTCTACATCCCCATCAAGGGCGACGTGGGACCCGTCCCCAGCCCCGGCGAGGACGTGCATTTCACGACCACCGACGGCGTGAAAATCCACGCCTGGTATGGCACGAACATGCAGGCAAAGGCAACGATCCTCTGGTTTCACGGCAATGCGGGAAACCTGGAGAACCGGCGCGACATGTTCACCGACCTGCGAGGGCTCCCCGCGAACGTGCTGGCGATCGACTATCGAGGGTACGGCAGGAGTGAAGGCAAGCCGGACGAGCAGGGGCTCTACAAGGACGCCCGGGCCGCGTACGACTGGCTCTGCACGAAGACGACCCCCGACCGTATCGTGATCTTCGGGAAGTCCCTGGGCGGAGGCCCGGCCTGCGAACTCGCCTCCCAGGTCAAGTGCGGCGGACTCATCGTCCAGTCCTCGTTCACCTCGGCTCCGGACATGGCCCCCCTCGTCATCCCCGTCTTCCCCGCCCGTTGGTTCATGCGCACGAAGTACGACAACCTCTCCAAGGTCCCCAGGATCACGTGCCCCAAGCTCTTCATCCACAGCCGCGCGGACGACATCATCCCGTTCTCGATGGGCGAGAAGCTCTTCGCTTCGGCCGCCGAGCCCAAGGAGTGCGCCTGGTTCGACACGGCCGATCACAACAGCCTCCCCGTGGTCCATTCGAAGGCCTACTACGCCCGCCTGAAACTGTTCCTCGACGGGCTTGAACGGTGACCCCCAGGAGGAAGCCCGGAGTCAAGGGGCGCGACCTCCGGGCGGATCCGGGCGGGGTGATATAATCCCCCGGTGAGATGCCAGGACTGCCAAGGTCCGGTAGAACGCCTGGACGCAGGCTCGTCCCGAAATTGGAAGGTGTGCCGTGAATGCGGACGCGCCGACCACCCCACCATCCCCATGCCCAAGGGATGCCGTGTCCGCGTGGGCATCCAGGGACAGACGCTTACGTTCTGGATCCCTCCCCAGCAGCCGGATCGGCCGCTCTTCCTCATGGTCCCCGCGATGATCGTCGCCGCCGGCGCGGCGGCAGCGTATCCCCTCCTCTTGCATCGCATCCCGATCCTGCCCCCGTGGGCTCCTTGGGCCTGGGTCATCGCGCCTTCGCTCCTGGCGTTCGTCCTCCTCCTTCTCGTCCTCCGGAAGTGCCTGTCCCATGCCGTGGCTCGGGCCTCCCCGGACCGCCTCGTGCTCGAATCCCATCTGTTCGGATTCAGCCGCCGGAAGGAGGTTCCTGCAGACGAGATCCGGGGCATCACGGCGATCCTGCGCTTCAAGAGCGCGCGCGCCGAGATGCCTTCGGGACACGGCGGCCTGATGATCCGGGGCCCCGATCGCCCCATGCGCTTCGGCTGGCAGGCATCCATCACCGAGATCAACTGGATCGCGCGCCTGCTGTCAGACTTCTACGGCTGGACGAAGAACCGCGACAGCGAACTGATCGGGTTCCTGCCCCCGTTCAAATGAGCCGCACCTGCGGGTCACCGCCCGAAATTGATTGCCGGGCGCAGGGCGGCCGCGCTACACTCCTCGCGTTCCAGGAGACGCGATCATGAAAATCGGCGCTCGCAACCAGATCATCGGAACCGTGAAGGACATCAAGAAGGGTGCCATCATGTGCCAGGTGAAGCTCGAGATTCCGGCTTCCCAGATGTCCAGCGTGATGACCACGGACTCGCTGGTCGAGATGGGCCTCAAGGAAGGCGACAAGGTCCAGGTCGTCGTGAAGGCGATCCACGTCCTCCTGATCAAGGATTAGCGCCTCCGCTGGCGCGCCACCTCCGCCATCACCACCGCGGCCGCGTGCGTGAGGGACAGCGACGCGGCTCCCGCCCGGGTGGGGATCGAGACGAGCCCATCGCACCGGCCCCGCACCTCCGCCGACAGACCGCGTTTCTCCCCGCCGATCGCAAGCGCCAGGGGCGGCCTGAGGTCCGCGTCGTAGATCGACTTCCCGGCACCCGCCACGCACCCAAGAAGCTTCAACCCCGCCGGGAAGGCCTGCCCCACGACCACGGGCAGACGCTCGTACGCCCCCGAGGAGGCACGCGAGACATCCCCGCCGTCGAAGTCCCACGAGCGCTTGCGGAGCCAGACGCAGTGGACTCCGAGCGCCTCCGCCGAGCGGAGCACATAGCCGAGGTTGCGTGCATCGTCCACGCCGTCCAGCAGAAGCCCGAAGTCCACCCCGGGCGGCGGGAGCGCGGGCGGGAGCGGAGAGGCGAGGGCCAGGACGCCGCCGTGGCTCTTCGCGTGAGCCCGGGCCTCGAGCGCCTCTTCGCGCACCCTCCGCACAGCCACGCCCAGCGTCGCCGCGGCCTCGAGGATGTCCCGGATCGATTCATCCTTGATCCCCAGGCGGACCTGCACCGAGTCGAACGCACGGCGCTTCGCCTGGAGCGCGGCCAGCACGCAGATGCGGCCTTCGAGGACATCCATCAGCGGACCGTCGTGGGCTCGGCGGACCTGATGGCCTCCACCACGGCGGCCGGCGACTCAGCCCGCAGGAGCCGCTCCATGACGAACTCGCTGTCGATCAGGCTGCAGATCTTGGCGAGGAGACGGACCTGGACGCGGGGGGAGCCGGCCGGGGTCATGAGGATGAAGATCAGGTGGGCCTTCTCCTCGCGGTTCCTGATGGGGATTCCCGCCTCGGACCGCGCAAAGAGGATTGAGGGCTTGTCGATCCCTTCCAGGCGTGCATGCGGGATGGCCAGCCCGTTCCCCAGATAGGTGCTCATGGCACGCTCGCGCTCGAGGACCGCCCGTGAGATCTTCTCCGGGGGCAGCGGGAGCGCCTGCGGGCGGACCCTCCCGAAGGCCTGGCCGATCGCCTCCTCGAGGCTCGAGGCCTCTATGCCCAGCACGGTGCGCTCGGCGGTCAGAGCGTCCGCCAGGTGGATGGGAGGTTCCACCTCGAACTCGTCCTCGATGGTCCCGATGATCTCCTCGATGATGTCCTCAAGCGTGAGAAAGCCCACCCACTTCCCCTCCGCGTTTTTCACCATCGCGAGGTGTCCCCGGTGACGCTGGAGGTCTCCCAGGAGGTTCTCCAAGGCCACGTCCTCGGACGTGGTCACGTAGGGGCGCGCAATCGTCCGCAGGTCCACCTCCGCCGGCTTCTCCGCATAGAAGAGGTCCTTTACGTGGACGACGCCCACGGGCATCGTCCCATCCCCGACCAGGAGTGGATAGCGCGAGAACTTCGAATCCCGGATCACTTTGAAGGTCTCTTCCCAGGAAGCGCCGACCCGCAGGCACCTCACGCCGTCGCGGAGGCGCATGGCATCCCGGACCTTCACGCCGCCCAAGTCGAAGATGTTCTCGAGGAAGAGGAGGCGGCGGAAGGACATGAGCCCCGTGCGCTGCGACTGGGCGAGGATGATCCGCAACTCCTCCTCGCTGTGCTGCTCCTCCTGGTGGGCACCCCGGATGCCAAAACAGCGCAGGATCGCCTGGGTCGTGGCGTTGAGGACGACGAGCGGCACGTAGAAGAGGTACCACGAAACCCGCAGCGCGCGGGCGGTCCAGAGCGCCGAGGCCTCCGGCCGGCGGATCGCCACCATCTTGGGGACCTGCTCCCCCACGACGACGTGCAGCGCGGAGGCGAGGATGACGGTGATGGAGACGGCCAGCGTGTGGGCGGGCCCCGAGGTCACGCCCATAAGCTCCCCGATTTTGTGGGCAAAGCCCTTTTCGGCCACCGCCCCCAGGCTGATGCTGGCCACGGTGATCCCCACCTGGCAGACGGAGAGGTACTGGTCCACCTTGGACTGGATCTCCTTGAGGAGTTTCGCCGGACCACTGCCCTGCCCGATCAACTCCTCCACCTGCGAGGGGCGGACTTTGATGACGGCGAACTCCGCCAGGACGAAGAAGGCGTTTAGGAGGAGCAGGAAGACGATGAGGAGAATGAAGGCCAGGAACATTCCGCGTATCCTTGTACACGATCGTCGCCCAAACCGCCATCCTCCGGTATGCTGGCCGTGCGTCCACATTACTGCCCCCGGCCTCCCCGCGGACGGGCGACCCGGGGGAAGCCATGGAGTCCAACCACGGGATCCCCATGAAACGCGCCTGGAAGGTCGGCCTGGGGCAGATCCCCCTGGTCATGGGCGACAAGGAGATCAACGTCGCCAAGCTCCTCCGGACGGTCGGCGAGGCGGCCCGTCAGGGCTGCGACATCCTCGTCCTTCCGGAATGCACGCTCGCGGGCTGGTCGTCGCCGGCCTGCCGCGCGGCGGCGGAGCCCATCCCGGGCCCTTTCACGCGGAAGCTCTCGCTGCTGGCACGGAAGCATCGCATGGCGATCGTGGTGGGGCTCGAGGAACGCAGCGGATCGAGACTCCACAACAGCGCGGTCTTCATCGACCGGAAGGGGGCGATCCTGCTCCACCACCGGAAGGTGAACGAACTTGCGATGTGCTCCCACCTGTACGAGAAGGGTGACTCGGTCCGAACGGCCGAGTTCGAGGGACGC
>JAHFOZ010000397.1:4325-5125 GCA_023261405.1 Planctomycetota bacterium | reverse complement strand
AGCGCTTCGCCCGCGGCGAGCGAGTCGCCGCCCCCTCCCGCCTCCGCGCCCGCTGGGCTCTCCTCATCGCCGTCCCCGTCCTCGCCCTTGCCGCTTCGTCGCTCCTCCTCCTGCGGAGCCCCGAGCCGGCCCCGCCCCGCTTCGCTCCCCCCGCCTTGCCCTCCGCAGCTTCAGCGAAGGAGGGCGCCGCCCCCCGTCCCCCCCGCGCGAAAGCCCAGCCCGAGATCGAAGCGGGCCTCCACCTCCTCGACCAGGTCCGCCTCGACCGCTACCGCCCCAACGCCGACCTCACCCGCCATAAGAGCTCCCTCGAGGAAGCCATCCGCCGCTTCACGCGCGCCCTCGAACTCTGCCCCGACCACGAGGAAGCCGCGCTCGGACGCGCCCGCGCCCGCACGATGCTCCACCGTCGCGCCGAGGCCGAAAAGGACTTCGACCTCGCCGTCGAGCTCTCTCCCTCCTCGCCCGCCGCGCGGCTCGCCCGGGGCCGCCATTTCCTCGCGCGCATCCTCGACGCCTCCGATCCCTCCGGCCCCGGCTTCCACGACCTGCCCGAAGAGTTCGCCGCCTGGCGTCGGCGCGCCCTGGACGACTTCCGAAAGACCCGCGAACTGGGGCTCCGGGGCCCCGACGGGGCTTTCCTCGATGCCTCGCTCGCCTACGCCGAGGGGGACCCCGCCAAGGCCCGCGACGTGATGACGAAGCTCCTCAAGGAGGGCTCGAAGGACGAGGAGCACCTGAAGCTTCGCGCCGACGCCACCCATGCCTTCGCCCGCACCCTGCCCCCCTCCCAGCATGAC
>JAHFOZ010000397.1:0-4315 GCA_023261405.1 Planctomycetota bacterium | reverse complement strand
CTCGTCCGCGAGGCCGAGTCCGACTACACCGAGGCCCTCAAGCTCCGCCCCCATTACTTCGAGGCGCTCCGGGCCCGCGCGGGCCTCCGCTTCCTCCAGGGCCGCGGCCCCGACTCCCGCGCCGACTTCGAGGCCGGACTCGCCCTGGCCCCGGAGGACTCCGTGGCCCACTCGGACCTCGCCACCTGGCACCAGCGGTCGGGCGACGCCACGGCCGCCTTCGGCGAATTCGGTCGCGCGATCGCCCTCGACGCCTCCAACTTCCGCGCCTGGGCCAACCGGGGCGCCCTCCGCATGTCGCAGAAGGATTTCCCCGGGGGCGAGAAGGACCTGCGGGAGGCGCTCAAGATCAGCCCCGGCTACGTCACCGCCAAGTTCAACCTCTCGGTCTGCCGCGCGGAGCAGAGCGACGTCCCGGGGGCCTTCACGCTCCTCGACGAGATCCTCTCCCGCCATCCCGCCCAGGCGGATGCGCTCTTCGCCCGCGGATCCCTCCACTACCGGTCCTCCGCCTGGAAGCCGGCCCTGGCGGACTTCCTGAAGGCGGCCGAGGCGGCCCCGCGCCTGACCGAAAGGACCCGCCCCCTCATCGACGAATGCCGGCGCCGACTGGGCTCCCCCTGAGAATGCACATTTGACCGAAAACCGTGTAGGGAGGAGCATGAACGCCGCGGACCCCCCCGAGGACAAGCCGGCGGGTTCTACAACCGTTGCCCGGGTCGCGGGTTTATGGGATAAAGTCGATCAAGTCCCGAAGGCGGAAAAGGAACAGGACCGACGCGTGTCCCAAGCCATCGACACTATCATCGGCAAGGTCTGCATCGAGCGGGGGTGGGTGACCCGGGATCAGCTGGTCGACTGCCTCAGGCAGTGCAGCGAAACCCCGGACAGCCCCTCCAGCTCGGGCTCGCGCCTTTCCGACATCCTCATCTCGCGCGGCTTCGTCAAGTCCGACCAGATGGACTCCCTCCGCAAGGAGGTTTCCAAGATCATCGATTCCGACCAGGACTACGCCATCGTCCGGAAGGGTGATGCCGCGCTCGGCCAGGTCCTCGTGAAGAACGGCTCGATCACCAAGGAGCAGCTGGTCGAGGTCCTCTCCATCCAGGGCCACGCCGCCTCCAAGGGCGGCACGCCGCCGCGGCTGGGGGAGATCCTCCTCCAGAAGGGCTTCGCCTCGTTCACGGCCATCGAGGCCGCCCTGGTCTCCCAGAAGGAGAAAAGCCCCCTCCAATGCACCAGCTGCGGCGCCGGCTACAACGTCCTGGATTTCGACCCGAAGAAGAAATACCTCTGCAAGAAGTGCACCGGCCTCCTCCTCCCCCCGCAGCAGGCCACCGCCGACATCCCTGACGAGGTCCTGACCGCCGCCAAGAACCCGAAGAACCTCCTCGGGAAGTACACGGTCACCAAGGAACTGGGCCGGGGCGGCATGGGCGTGGTCTACAAGGCCTGGGACGGCGCCCTGAAACGCTGGGTGGCCCTCAAGGTCCTCATCGGCACCGGCGCCAAGGACGAGCTCGCGCGCTTCCGCCGCGAGGCCCAGACCGCCGCCGCCCTCCGCCACCCCGCCATCGTCGGCATCTTCGAGGTCACCGACGCGGCCGAGAAGCACCTCATCGCCATGGAGTTCATCGACGGCAGGAGCCTCGCCGGCGAGAAGATGCCCGCCCTCAAGGCCGCCGAGCTCATGCTCCTCATCTGCGAGGCCGTGGAGTTCGCGCACTCCAAGGGGATCATCCACCGCGACATCAAGCCCCACAACATCATGGTGGACAAGGAGGGCAAGCCCTTTGTCATGGACTTCGGCCTGGCCAAGTCCCTCCAGAGCCACTCCCAGATCACGATGTCCGGCACCGTCGTGGGCACGCCCAGCTACATGGCCCCGGAGCAGGCCGAAGGCCGCCTCTCGCAGGTGGACCAGCGCAGCGACGTCTACTCCCTCGGCGCCGTCCTCTACGAGATCCTCACGGGACGCCCCCCCTTCAAGGGGAACAACCCCATCGAGACCCTCCGGAAGGTCGTCCATGAGGAGGCCCTGCCCCCCACCCAGATCTACCCCGCAATCCCGAAAGACATGGAGACCATCGTCCTGAAATGCCTGGAGAAGGACCCCGAGCGCCGCTACCCGGGCGCCAGGGCGCTCGCCGCCGACCTGCGGAGCCTGCTCTCCGGACGGGAGATCCGCGCCCAGCGCGCCGCCATGGCCACGCGCGTCAGCAAGAAACTCAAGCGCCACTGGGCGCCCTTCGCGATCGCGGGCGCCGCGGTGGTCATCCTGGGCCTCGTCCTCGCCCTCGTAGCCTCCTCCAGCTCCGGCGCAAAGAACGAAGCCAGGGTCCGGGAGCTCGCGAAGTCGGCCGAGGGTCTGTTCGCGGCCGGGGACTCCAAGGCCGCCCTCGCCAAGCTCGATACCGCCCTGGCCCTCGCCCCCGCAGATCCCGACCTCAAGCGCCGGGCCGCCGAGTGCCGCGTGAAGATCAAGGCGGAGGAGGACGCGGCCGCCCGGAAGAAACACGAGGAGGAGGAGCGCGGCCTCGCAGCCCAGAAGAAGCGCGAGGAGGCCCGCCTCAAGGCCCAGCCCGAGTTCGACGAGGGCAAGTCCAAGATGGACCGCGCGAAGACCACCCTTTACCAGGCGGGGGCCGACATGGCGCGCACGGAACTGCTCTTCGAGGAGGCCATCGGCCACTTCGCCCGGGCCCTCCTGGCCTTCCCCGAGCACCACGAGGCCCTCCACCTGCGCGGCTTCTGCTATTACTCCCGGTCCAACCTTGCGGCGGCCGAGCTGGACTTCAGCGCCGCCATCGGGCTCCTCAAGACTTTCTCCACCGCCTACTACGACCGGGGCCGGGTCTACATCGATCTCGCCGCCGAGGCCATGGGCCAGAGCCGCGCCGACGGCGCCGAGGCGGAGTCCGAAGCGCGCGACTGCCGCGCAAAGGCCAAGGCCGACCTGGGCGCCTACCGCCAGGTGGGGGGCAAGGACCCGGAGCGGCTGGAGCTGGCGGAGGCCCTCCTGGCCTGGTCCGAGCTCGACTACGCCCAGGTCATCCGGGTCTGCGACCGCATGATCGCCGCCCAGACGAACAACGAGGAGGTCTACAAGCTCAAGGGCGACGCCTGGATCCTTCAGGCGGAGAGCCGCGCGAACCCGTCCACCCGCACGACCAGCTACAACGAGGCGTTGAAAGCCTTCTCCGAGGCGCTCAAGCGGCGCCCCAATTATCCCGAGGCCTCCCTCCAGCAGGGAGTCGCGCACTTCCGCCTCGACGACGAGGCCTCCGCCCTCAAGTCTCTGGAGAAGGCCGTCCTCCCCAACACCAAGAATGCGCGCGCCTATGCCGGGCGCTCCAAAGTTTACGTCGAGATGGGCAAGGATGCGGAGGCGCTCTCCGACCTCGAAAAGGCCGTGATGATCGCCCCGAACGACCCCCTGGTCCTTACCCGGCTCGGGGGCGAGTACTACTACGCCAAGAACTACACCCGCGCCCTGGAGATGTTCGAGCGGGCCGTGAAGGTCGATCCGAAGAGCGCCAACACCCTAAGCCTCCGGGGCCTGGCCCTGGTCGCCGTCGGGGACACCCAGCGCGGGCTCCAGGACCTCCTGGACGCCCAGAAGCTCAATCCGCGGAACATCGAGATCAACTACCGCATCGCCAACGCCTACCACACCCGGAAGGAATGGACCAAGGCGGAAGAGTACTACTCCAAGTACGTCGTGGACGCCCCCAAGAAGGAGAAGGGCTGGTACTACCGCGCGTTCGCCCGCCTCCAGCTCAAGCGGTATCAGGACGCCATCGACGATTGGGAGCGCTGCCTCGATCTCGACACCCCCCGCAAGGCGGACGTGGAAAAGCGTATCGCCGACGCCAAGAAGCGCCTGGGCCAGTGATCCCCGCGTTGCTTGACGGCCCGTCCCGCCGCCCTATGATGATTGCGTGATCCCCGAGTTCCGGAACGAGCCCGTCGCCGATTTCTTCGCCGACGCCGACGCCCGCGACGCCCTGCGGGCCGCGCTCGAGTCGTTCCGGCCCCCGGAGTGCCCGCTCGTCATCGCCGGCCGCCGCATCGCCACGAAGGAGAAACTCGTTTCCACCAACCCGTGTGCCCCGGACCAGGTCGTAGGCCGGGCCTCCAGGGCGTCCAAAGCGCAGGCGGACGCGGCGATCCGCGCCGCCCACGGGGCGTATGCGTCGTGGTCCCGCGTCCCCGCGGCGGAGCGCGCGGCGGTCCTCTTCCGAGCTGCAGCCCTCATGAGGGAGCGGCGCTGGGAACTCGACGCGACGCTCGTCCTCGAGATCTCGAAGACGAG
>JAHFOZ010000019.1 GCA_023261405.1 Planctomycetota bacterium | reverse complement strand
CCAGCCGCCCCCCGCCGTGGCCGCCCCGCCGAAAAAATCTTCGCCGCCCGCCGAAGCCGGCCAGGCGAAAAGCGTCCAGGTGCGCGCGAAATTCGCGGCGCTCATGGAGGAGAACGGCGCGCTCAACAAGGCGATCAAGGAGGACGTGGAGAAGAAGCGCCCGGAGGCGGCGATCAAGGAGAAGCTCGCGAAGATCCGGAAGAACGCCGAGGCGGCGCGCGCGCTCGACTACCTGAAGGACGAGGACAAGAAGCAGGACTTCGACAGCTACTTCGAGATCTTCCTCGACATCCGCATGAAGAACTTCCTCGAGTCCGAGTGGACCGCGGAGTCGGGCGACGCGCTGTACGAGAAACTCCAGAGCAGCTGCCGCACCTGCCACGAACCGTACCGAGACTAGGGGTTCGACTGCACTGATTTGCCGGGTCGCCCGCCTGCGGGCCAGCCCGGCGAATCAATGTGGGCTCGCCGCTAGGCGCCATGGACAACAGGCGGATCGCCGAGGGGATCGCGTTCCACGGAAAGCACCAGGGGCAGTTCCTGCTCAGCGAGGCCCTGCCCGTGGCGCGGAAGCTCCTGGAGTGGCTCCGCGGTTCGAAGGACGTCCACCATCTCAGTCTGGCGGGGAGCCTGCGGCGCTGGAAGGAGGTCGTGCGCAACATCGACCTCATCGCCAGTTCAAAGGATGCCCTCCGCGTCATGGACCATTTCGTCGCCTTCGAGGGCGTCGCCGACGTCCTCACCCGCGGCGAGACCAGGACGAGCGTGCGACTCCAGTCCGGACTGCAGGCGGATCTGCGCGTCGTGTCCGGCCGGCAGTTCCCCTTCATGCTGGTCTTTTTCACGGGCAGCGAGGAGCACAACGCCGCCCTCCGCCGGATCGCGCAGAAGCAGGGTCTCACGTTGAGCGAGCTGGGAATTTTTCCCGAATCGGCATCCCCCTCGTGTAAGAACGAGAAGGAAGTTTACGCGGCGCTCGGGCTGCCCTGCGTGCCGCCGGAGCTCCGGGAGAACGCGGGAGAGCTGGAGCGGGATCGCCTCCCTTCCCTCATCGGATTCGACTCGCTCAAGGGCGTCTTCCACACCCACTCCGATTGGAGCGACGGCACGGCCTCGATCGAGGCGATGGCCGGAAAGGCGCGTTCGATGGGGCTTCGCTACATGGGACTCTCGGACCATAGCAAGGCGGCGTCCTACGCCAAAGGCCTTGACGAGGCCCGCCTCCGGAAGCAGATGGAGGAGGTCCGCCGCCTCAACGGGACCTGGGACGACTTCCGGGTCCTCCAGGGGCTCGAATGCGATATCCTCCCCAATGGCGACCTGGACCTCGACCCCGCCCTGCTCCAGGAACTCGATTTCCTCATCGGGTCCGTTCACTCCCACTTCGAGATGTCCGAGCAGGAAATGACCGAGCGAGTTTGTAAGTCATTGAATAACAATAACTTAGACATATTAGGCCACCCTACCGGGCGCCTCCTCCTCAGCCGCGAGGGTTACAAGATCAACCTCGACCGGGTGATCGGGACGGCGCGGGACTGCGGCAAGATCATCGAACTCAACGCCTACCCGAACCGGCTGGACCTGGACGCCGCGCACTGCCGCAGGGCCAGGGAGCAGGGCGTCATGCTTTCGATCAACCCCGACGCCCATTCCACGGGCGATCTCGAAAACGTGGAGTACGGCCTGGGCACGGCACGTCGGGCGGGGCTGGAGGCGAAGGATGTGCTCAACACCCGACCCCTGGAGGAAGTCCTTGCGATCCTCAAAGACTGAGCGGGTCGGGCAGATCCTCCCCGCCCTGCGGAAGACCTACGGGGAGGCGCGCTGCGCGCTCGTCCATTCCAACGCGCTTGAACTCCTGGTCGCCACGATCCTCTCCGCCCAGTGCACCGACAACCGGGTGAACGGTGTGACCGCCCCGCTCTTCAGGAAATACAGATCCGCGAAGGACTTTGCTGCCGCCGATGTCAAGGTCCTCGAGCAGGAGATCCGCCCCACCGGCTTCTTCCGGAACAAGGCGAAGAGCATACTCGGGGCCGCCCGCCTCCTGGTGGAGAAGCATGGGGGGCAAGTCCCGGAAACGATGGAAGAACTGCTCGAACTCCCGGGCGTGGCGCGGAAGACCGCCAACGTCGTGCTGGGCACCTGGTTCAGGAAGACGACGGGCGTGGTGGTGGACACCCACGTCCGTCGCCTGAGCCGCCGCCTGGGACTCACGCGGCACGATGACCCGAAGAAGATCGAACTGGACCTGATGAAGCTTCTGCCCCGGCAGGAGTGGATCGACTTCTCCCACCGTCTGATCTGGCATGGCCGGAAGGTGTGCTCGGCACGGGCGCCGAATTGCGCCGAATGCCCTCTATCTTCTTGCTGTCCTTCTGCGGGGCGAGTAGGATAAACCGGGAACGAACCCATGAACCTGAACGACATCAAGCGCGAAGACGTCCTGGCGGGGAAGTGCTGGCTGATGGACGCGGCAACCCAGGGGGACGCGAACCCCAAGGTCTCGGAGGCCATCGGCTTCGCCCCCTCGGACATCGGGCTCTTCTCGGCCGTCGTGAAAATCGCCGACGGCTCCGAGCATCTCTCCGTCGTGGTGAAGTCCTTCCCCGCGGGAGGCGACGACATCGACATTTTCATCCTGACGAAGTTCGGCTGGATGAACATCCATCAGGACGGGTTCATGCGGGCCATGGGGAAGTACAGCCACGAGCTCTTCCCCTTCGACTACTTCCTGGCCAATCCCTGGAAGGGCGGCCGGCAGCCGGAGCCCGACAAGGCATCGGCCCACTCCAAGATCTTCCGTGACACGGCAGTCCGGATCCGGCAGGTACCCGCCCCGCCCAAGAAGTAGGCCTCTCTACCCCGACTCTCAAGTCCGTGATCCGCCGGCCGCAGGCGGCACTATTGGCTCCGGGCTTCTGCGGCTCCGGTCCAAGGCACGGCCCGCGGGGTGAACCGCCTCGGCCCCCTACAGGATGCCCAACCGCCTGAGGATGTTGGTGAGCTGGGCGTTGGACCCGTAGGGAATCACGATGGCTTCCGGCATGATCTCCACCCGGGCCCCCAGCTTGTCCATCAGCTTCTGCTCCAGCTCCTCAAGGTAGGGTTCCTTCCTGGATCGGGACACGGGGCCCGGGGGCGGGTCCGGACGCCGGGTGAGCAGCCTCTCCAGGGCGCGGACGGAGAGGTCCTCCTCGATCACCCTTCGGAGGAGTTGGAGCAGGGTGCCGCGCTGGGGGGCCGCCAGGAGGGCCCGGGCGTGCCCCATGCTGATTGTTCCACGTGAAACAGCCTCCTGTACCTCCAGCGGTAGATCCAGGAGCCGGAGGAAATTGGCCACCGTGGGCCGCCCCAGTCCCATGGCGTCGGCCAGCTGCTCCTGAGTCCAGGAGTTGAGTTGCATGAGCTGCCGGAAGGCCCGCGCCTTTTCCATCGGGTTCAGATCGCGGCGCTGGAGGTTCTCGATCAGGGCCAGCTCGAGCATCTTCTGATCGTCCACCGCCCGGATGACCACGGGGATTCGCTCCAGGCCCGCCTTGCGTGCGGCGCGCCAGCGTCGCTCCCCCGCCACGAGTTCGTAGAAGCCTCCCGCCACCGGCCGGACCACCACGGGCTGGAGCAGCCCCTCTTGCTTGACCGAGGCGGCGAGCGATTCGATCTCCTTCTCATCGAACAGCGCCCGGGGCTGGTACGGATTGGGGCGGATGGAGGACAACTCCAGGGCATTCGGCGTTTCGGAAGGGGCCGCGGGTTCGGTCTCGGTGCCGCCCAGGAGCGCACCCAGACCCATGCCCAGACGTTTCAACGGCGACATGACTTCCCCTCTCTCTCAAAAACCCGCGAGAACCATGGCGATCCTCGCGACGCTATTATACCCTCAGCCGCCCGCGGTGGAGCTATAATTATTCTCGATGGAATGGGTTTGCCCATAAATAATACATGACCGCGATCCGCCCCCTCGCCTTCTCCACCTACGGGGAGACCGTCCGCCGTCCCCTCTACTGCATCCTCCTCCTCATCGCCGCCGCCCTCATCTACTTCTCCAAGCTCCTCACCCTCTTCAGCTTCTACCAGGAGATCAACGCCGTGCGGGAGATGGGCATGGCCACCATCACCCTCTGGTCCTTCCTCGTCATCGTCATCACCTCGGGCCTCGTCGTCACCCGGGAGCTCGAGGACCGCACCGCCGTGACGCTCCTTTCCAAGCCCCTCCTGCGGCGCGACTTCCTCCTGGGCAAGTACCTGGGCCTCCTCCTCGCCCTCGTCCCCGGCATCGTCTTCCTCACGAGCACCCTGTACCTCACGCTCTGGATGATGGCCTGGCCCAACTTCCCCCTCACGGACGCGGACGTCGCCCGCGGCCTGGAGCAGGGCCACAGCCCCTTCGTCACCACCGCCGGTGCGATCTGGGATGCCTTCATCCTCCGCCAGGGAGGCGTGGTCCTGCAGGGGTCCCTCCTGGCCTTCTTCCAGTCCGCGATCCTCGCGGCCCTGGCGGTCAGCTTCTCCGCCTTCCTCCCCGTTCCCGTCTCCGTGGCCGCGGTCAGTCTCGCCTACATCCTCGGAAACATCTCAAGCTACATGCTTGCCAGCGTCGAAATCCTTGGAGTGGGGCCGCTCTCGGCCGCGGGACGGGCGTTCACGAACGTGATGCCGAATCTGGGGTACTTTAACTTGCAGACCCATTTCAGCGAGGGTAAGATCATTTCGTCACGCTACCTGGCTCTTTCGTTCGCGTACGCCTCGCTTTACGTGGGCGCCGTCTTCCTCGTAGCTTGTTCCCTCTTCCGCAGACGGGAAATCCGCTGACACCATGAAATACGGAATCTTGGGCGACATCCACGCAAACCTCGAGGCCCTCACCGCCGTGCTCGAGGAGATGGAAAAGCAGGGCGTGGAGAAGCACGTCTCCGTGGGCGACCTCGTGGGCTACGGCGCCAACCCCGTCGAGTGCGTCGACATCGTCCGCCACAGGCTCAAGGCCGTCGTCACCGCCGGCAACCATGACTTCGCCGCCGTGGACAAGCTCAACATCGACTTCTTCAACGCCTACGCCCGCGAGAGCGCCCTCTGGACCCGCCGCGCCCTCCCCGACGAGCACAAGGCCTACATCCGCTCGCTCAAGCTCGTGGAGTACTGCGACACCTTCACCGTGGTCCACTCCACCCTCTACTCCCCCGAGCTCTTCGAGTACATCCAGACGAGCTACGACGCGCACCTCTCCTTCGAGCAGCAGACCACGCCCCTCTCCTTCATGGGCCACTCCCACGTGCCCGTGAACTTCTTCAAGCGCAAGAACGTCTCCTTCAACATGGACACCGAAGTCAAGATCGACGAGAACTGCCGCATCATGGTGAACGTGGGCTCCATCGGCCAGCCCCGCGACGAGAACCCCGACGCCGTCTGTGTCGTCTACGATTCCGACGAACAGCTCATCCGCCTCACCCGCGTCCGCTACGACGTCGAGAAGGCCGCCAAGAAGATCGTCGCCTCGGGCCTGCCGGAGATCCTGGCCGAACGCCTCAAGTATGGCCGATAGCGCGCCTGCGACGACGCCGGCCCCCGCCGCGACCCTCGCGAAAAACCCGCTCAGGCGACTCTACCACTGGATCCTCTCCTGGGCCCACCATCCCTGGGGCACCCTCGCGCTCGCCGTCTTCGCGTTCCTCGACTCCTTCATCTTCCCCATCCCACCTCTCTTCCTCCAGGTCGCCCTCTCCCTCGAGCGGCCCCGGCGCTCGTTCTGGTACGCGACCGTCGACACCGTCGCGAGCGTGGCGGGTGCCGTCGTGGGCTTTTGCATCGGCTATGCCCTCTGGGACAGCGTCGGCGTCCGCATCGTGGGCCCCATTCCGGACCCCATCCGGGCCAGGCTGCAGGCCGACGCCTTCACGGTGACGCTGCTCTACTCCTTCGTCCCCCTGCCCTTCAAGCTCATCACCCTGGGCTCAGGCTTCCTGCACCTGAGCCTGGGAACCCTGCTGCTGGCGTCCACCGCCGGCCGCTCGGCCCGCTTCTTCACCCTCGCGCTCCTCTGCTACTTCATGGGGCCCCGGGTGAAGGTCTTCATCGAGCGCTACTTCAACGGGGTCTGCCTGGGCATCGGCGCGCTGGTCCTCGCCGTGCTCGCGGTCATGAAGTTCTGGGCGCAGGCCTGAGCTTCGCGGCGTTCACCGGGTAAACGCTCCGCGTTGACTCCCCGCGACGGGTTCCGCTATCATCGCTCCGATGCCCCCGACCGACGAAACGGTCCGCGCCCTCCGCGAGGCGCTTATGGTCTCTCCCGACAACGTCCCCCTCCGGCGGCATCTGGCGGAGACGCTCCTTGAGCGGGGCCGGCCCGAGGAGGCGGAGAAGGAGTTTAAGCAGGCCCTCGCGCTCGACGCCTCGAGCGCCGACCTCAAGCTCGGCCTCGCCCACGCCTTCTTCCGGCAGGGGAAGAACTCCGCCGCCCTCGTCGTGGTGGAGGAACTCGCGCGCCTCCCCGACACCCCCGCGCGCGCCTACCTCCTGCATGCGCGCCTCCTCCTCCGTGCCGGGGAGCCGGAACGCGCCGCGCGCGAGTACCGTCGCGCCGTGGACGCCGACCCCTCGGCCGCCGATGCGGTCCTCGCCGGCGAGCTCGGCATCTCCGCCCGCCCCCCCGGCGAGGAAGAGGACCGGCTCCGCGCCCCCGTGGAGGACGCGCCCGACGACCCCTCCGTGGAGCTCGAGAAACCGGACGTCTCCTTCAAGGACGTCGGAGGGATGGAGTCCCTCAAGGACGAGATCCGGATGAAGATCATCCACCCGCTTTCCCACCCGGAACTCTACAAGGCCTACGGGAAGACGGCGGGCGGCGGCATCCTCCTCTACGGCCCCCCCGGCTGCGGCAAGACCCACCTCGCGCGAGCCACCGCCGGCGAGATCAAGGCCCGCTTCCTCGCCGTGGGGATCAGCGACGTCCTGGACATGTGGATCGGCCAGAGCGAGCGCAACCTCCACGAGATCTTCGAGCAGGCCCGCCGCAACGCCCCCTGCGTCCTCTTCTTCGACGAGGTGGACGCCCTGGGCGCCTCCCGCAGCGACATGCGCAAGAGTGCCGGCCGCCAGCTCATCAACCAGTTCCTCTCCGAGCTCGACGGCGTCAAGAGCGCGAACGAGGGCGTGCTCATCCTCGGCGCCACGAACGCCCCCTGGCACCTCGACGCCGCCTTCCGGCGCCCCGGCCGCTTCGACCGCATCCTCTTCGTGCCGCCGCCCGACTCCGACGCCCGCGCCTCCATCCTTCGGATCCTCTCGCGCGGCAAGCCTGCTGCGGACCTTGACTTCGAGGGCCTCGCCCGGAAGCTCAAGGACTTCTCGGGAGCCGACCTCAAGGCGGTGATCGACGTGGCCGTCGAGGCCAAGCTCCGCGAGGCGATGAAGGCGGGCGTGCCCAGGCCCCTCACGAACTCCGACCTCTCCGCCGCGGCCTCCGGGGTCAAGCCCTCCACGCGCGAGTGGTTCTCCACCGCGCGCAACTACGCCCTCTACTCCAATCAGGGCGGGCTGTACGACGATATCCTGAAGTATCTCAAGCTCTGATGGGCCCGCACTTCATCCGTGCGTCGCAGCTCTTCAACCTCCGCAAGTTCGATCTGGCGGAACAGGAGCTCCGGCTCGACCTCCTCGAAGCTCCCGAATCCCCGATGGCCCACGCGCTCCTGGCCCTCTGCCTCGCGAAGCGCGGCGCCTTCGACGAGGCGGTGGCGGAGGCCCGCGCCGCCATCCACCAGGAGCCCGACGCGCCCCTCGGCCACTATGCCCTCGCGAGCGTGCTCGAGGACCGCCGTCTCTACGACGAGGCCGCCGGGTCCGTGCTGGAGGCCATGCGCCTGGACCCGGGGGACCCCGACTCCCCGGCGCTCCTGGCCCAGATCCGCTACCACCAGCGGCTCTGGCCCGCGGCGCTCGAGGCGGCCGAGCGCGGACTCGAGCTCGACCCGGAGCACGCGGGCTGCAGCAACCTCCGCGCGATGGCGCTCATCAAGCTGGGCCGCCAGGCCGAGGCGGGGAGCACGCTCGAGGCGGCGCTGGCGCGCGACCCGGAGGACCCGTACACGCACGCCAACCAGGGCTGGGCGCTCCTCCAGCAGGGCGATCCGAAGAGGGCCATGGTGCACTTCCGCGAGGCGCTGCGCCTGGACCCCACCCTGGAGCACGCACGCGTGGGGGTCATCGAGGCCCTCAAGGCGAGGAACGTGGTCTACCGGCTCCTCCTCCGGTATTTCTTCTGGATGTCGCGCCTGAGCCGTAAGGCGCAGTGGGGCGTCATCCTCGGCGCGTACTTCGGCCAGCACGTCATCCGGAAGGTCTCGGAATCGTCGCCCGCCCTGGCGCCCATCCTCGAGCCGATCCTCGCCCTCTATCTCGTCTTCGCGCTGCTCACGTGGCTGGCGCAGCCCCTGTTCAATCTCCTGCTCCGCCTGAACCGGACCGGCCGCCTGGCCCTCTCGCGCGACCAAACCACGGCCTCGAACTTCGTGGGGGCCATCTTCCTCCTGGCGCTGGCCTGCCTGGCAATGTGGCCGATCACAAAGAATTCGGATTTCGGCGCCGCCGCCATCGTCCTCGGACTTCTGATGATCCCGCTCTCGGCCGCATTCTCCCTGCACGCGGGCTGGCCCCGCCGCCTGATGCTCCTGTATGCGACGGTCCTGGCGTTCGTGGCCGTGGCCTTCTTCACGCTGCCCTACCTGGAACTTGCCGGCGTGGGGGAGAAGGGGATCGAGCGCGGCCTCGTGACGGTGATGTGGGTCTTCGTGATCGGCGTCGTCCTGTCCCAGTGGGTGGCGCTGGGCCTCGCCCATGTGCGGCCTCGGAGGTGACTACTCGCGCTCGACCACCTGGATGTCGTCCACCAGGAAGGTCACGCGCTGGTCGCCGAACACGTCGCGCTGGTCCGCGGTGAAGCGGAGCGAGTCGAAGCGATCCTCGCCCGTGACCACGAGCTGCGACTGGCCGTCGTCGCGCCTGAACTGGAGCGCCGAGGGGACGATGGGGATCTCCAGCGGGATCCATTGGTTCACGCCCTTCCGGTCGACCGCCACGGTCCTGAAGAGCGTGTACTTGCGCTCTTCCACGCGGAAGGACACCGTGAGCTGCGTGGCGTTCGTGCGGATCCGGCCACGGAGCACGAGGTTCGGCCTCCATGCGAAGCGCGGATTCGGGCTCAGGACCACGGCGGCCGACTTGTCCGGCCGCGCGGCCGAGAGGAGCGCCTCGTTCCGGAAGTAGCCGCCCTCCTGGATGAAGAAGTGCTCGCGGCGGCCGTCGGCGGGGTCGCAGCTCGTGTAGAAGACCGTCTTCTGGCGCGGGCGGGAGGCGTCGAACGCCGTTTGCTTCCTCTGGGCGGCCTGCGGATCGAGCGGGACGACGTCCGCGCCCGCGCGCCCCACGCGGAGCTCCTCGCCGGGGCGGACGGGATGGATCTCGCCGCCGTCGGGCTGCACGAAGAGCGGCTCGCTGAGCGCGGCCACCGCGAGGCGGTCCCCGTCCGGCGTCACGGAGAATCGTGCGCGGGCCTGCTTCACCACGAGCGCCACCTTGCCGTCCGTGACGATCCACCGCGTGGGGCCGGTGGAGTCCACCATCGCCTCGCCCGAGCGCAGGTGCAGGTACGGCGCCTCGTCCGCCGCCACGTAGGCGAGCGAGACGGACGTGTTCTCGCCGAG
Organism: Planctomycetota bacterium; assembly: GCA_023261405.1. GTDB lineage: Bacteria > Planctomycetota > MHYJ01 > MHYJ01 > JACPRB01 > JACQFK01. Next base: position 12,397 of record JAHFOZ010000019.1, on the reverse strand, counting down.
GACGACGGGATGGCGTCCCTCGACGTGGAAGCTCGAGGGCTTTTCCGCGAGGACCACGTCGCCCTCGCCCAGCTTGGCCACGCCCCCCAGCTTCTCGGAGGTCTTGGAGCCCTTCCGGCGCACCGTGAGGGAGCCGGTGACATCCGTGACCTGGAGCTCGGAGAGGACGCGCGGGGCGACCGCGTGGGTCGAGGGTCGCGGCGAGTCCCCTGTCTTCCTCTCTTCTCCCGGGGGCGGGAGCGGCTCGAGGACGACCGATTCGGGGGCGGGGTCGGCCTTCTTCTCTTCGGGGACCGGGGCGGGCGCCGGCCTCGGGGCGAGCACGGGCGCCTCGACCGCCCGGGAGGGCGCCACGGGAGGGGCGGCGACTTGCTCCTGCTTCACGGGCACGGCGGGAAACGGGATCGGCGCGGCCGGCCGGCTCGACTGAACCATCGGCGCGGGCGGGGAGCCGCCCGAGACGAAGAGGATCAGGACGCCGGCGAATCCGATCAGGAGCAGGGCGGCCGCCGCCACGGCCCCGAAGCCCGGAGAACGCTCGGGATGGAACCGCCGCACCGGCCGGAGGGAACGCTCGCCCGCGCGGAGAACGGATTTCAGCGCGCGGCGCCGTATCCCCGCCGGGAGCGAGGAGGCCGTCTCGCGGGGAAGGAGCATCAGGACCGCAAGCTCGCGCCGGCAGTCGTCGCACTCCGAGGCGTGCTCGAGCAGCTGCGCCTCCTCGGCCGCGTCCAGGCGGCCCTCCGCGTACGCGGCGATCCGTTCCGACTCGGGACAGTTCATCCCTGCCATCTCATCCCCTTGGACACCGGGCGGGAGGCCCTTCGTACAGCACTCGTACTGAGCCGCAGGGGTTCGGGACCCGTTGGCCAGCGGGTTCCGAACTTGCGAGTCGAAGGACTCACGGCGTGACCAGCACCTTCCGGAGCGATTCCTTAGCGCGGAGGAGGAGGGGGGAGATGGAGTTCACGGGGATCCTCATGAGCTCGGCCACCGCCTTGTAGGAGAGGCCGTCGAAGTAGAAGAGCTTCAGGATCAGGCGCTCGCGGGAGGGGATCTTCTCGAGCGCGCGGTGCATCCGTTCGCGATCCTCGAGCCCAGGGAGGAGGTCGCGGTCGCCCTCGAGCCGCTCGCCGGCCGACTCGTCGAGCAGGCAGTACTTCAGCGAGCCCTTCCGCTTCTCGGTGCGGATGTAGTTGAGGGCGAAGCGCGCGGTCACGCTCGTGACCCAGGTGCGGAAGCTGGAGCGGCCCTGGAAGAGCTTGAGCCGGTGCGCGTTCTTGTCGCAGAGGCCGAGGAAGACCCCCTGCACGACGTTCTCCACGTCCTCCTCCTGCGCGGAGCCCAGGACGCGGCGGAGCGTGAACCCCGCGGCGTCGTAGACGGCGCCGCCGTAGCCGTCCATGAGGCTCTCCCAGGCCCGCGCCTCGCCACGGATGCAGCGGTCGATGAGCTCCCGTTCTTCCACGTGCTCAGGATGGAGGATCGGGGCCCGCGATTCAAGGGTATCATGGGGGGCATGCCGGCCCTCGCCGCGCTCCTCGCCTTCATGGCCGCGGACGATTTCCACCTGAGCCCCGGGGGCGACGACGCCCGCGCGGGGACCTCGCCGGCGGCCGCCTGGCGAACGCTTGCGCGCGCGGGCGCCGCGACCCTCCGGCCGGGCGACCGCCTCCTGCTCGAGGGCGGGAAGAGTTTCGAGGGGACGATCGAGCTCGACGCCGCCGACGCCGGGACGGCGGAGAAACCCGTCACGATCGGCTCCTACGGGAGCGGGCGGGCCGTCGTCCGCGCGGGGAACGGGATCGGCCTCCTCGCGCGGAACTGCGGCGGGATCACGGTGGAGAACCTCGAGTTCGAAGGGACCAGCCTGGACGAGAAGACCGACTCCGCCGGGATCCGCTTCCGCAACGACCTGCCGGGCGACGTGAAGCTGGAGGCGATCCGCGTCTCGAACGTCCTCGCGCGCGGCTTCCGCACCGCGGGCATCCACCTCCTCGGGGCCCGCGGGTCCAGCGGCTACCGCGGCGTCCTCCTCGAGAAAGTGGAGGCCTCCGGCAACGGGATCGCGGGCGTCCTCACGGGCGGCCCGGGCGAGACGCGCGGCCCCGGGATCCACGAGGACGTCCGCGTGGTCGACGGCCGCTTCCACGACAACGAGGGTTTCCCGGGCCACAAGAACCACAGCGGGAACGGGGTCCTGGTCGGCCGCGCCCGGCGGGTGCTCCTCGAGCGCTGCACGGCTTGGAACAACGGCCGGCGCTGCGACTTCAAGGGCGGCGGTCCGGTGGGCCTCTGGGTGTGGGATTGCGACCGCGCCGTCATCCAGGGCTGCGAATCGTATTCCAACCGCACCGGCGACGCGTCGATCGACGGCGGCGGCTTCGACTTCGACGGGATCGTCACGAACTCGGTGATGCAGTACAACCTCTCGCGCGACAACGACGGGGCGGGGATTCTCGTCTGCCCCTACTCGGAGGAGTGCCGCTCCGAGGGGAACGTCATCCGCTACAACGTGAGCGTGAACGACGGCCGCGCGCACGGCTACTCGGGAATCCACGTCTACGCGGGGGGCCCGGTGAAGGACGTGGACGTCTACCACAACACGGTCGTCGTGAGCGCCGCGCCGAAGACCCCGCCGCGCGCGGTGTATGTCTCGGACTCGAAACTCGTGACCGGGCTGAGATTCCGCAACAACGTGTTCGTGACCGGGGGAGGGGTGGCGCACGTGGAGGTCGAAGGCGAGGAGCCCGCAGCGGGATCCATCCTCTTCCAGGGCAACGCCTGGTGGGCGGAAGGGAAGCCCCTGTCGATCAAGTGGGGCCCCAAGTCGGTGGGGACGCTCGAGGCCTGGCGCGCCCTCGGTCAGGAGACGGTGGAGGGGAAGCCGGTCGGGGTCTTCGCCGACCCGCGCCTCGGGCCGGATCGGCGGCCCGGCGCGGATTCCCCACTGCTCGACGCGGCGCTCGACCTCAAGAAACTCTTCGCGCTCGACCCGGGCGCTCGTGATCAGGCGGGTGCCGTCGTTCCACAGGGGGCCGCTGCGGACCTCGGGGCGTTCGAGGGGACACGCCGGTGACCGTTCACCGGGTTGACGTTGGCGGCGCCGACCGGCGCTACTTCTTTTTCCCCATGCCTCAGGTGAACGGTCGGAGGAGGCGCACTTCGACGGAGTGCAGCGCCATGGAATAGCTGATGACAAACCATGCCAGCGCCATCATGGCCGCCAGTACCCCAGTCAGGAGACGGCCGTGATCTCTAAGGGCATCCGCCAGGGGATGGGACTCCGGCAGGAGAACGCGACTCATCCTTCCATTGGACGCGGCGCGGGGTTGGTCGATGCAGGGTGAGCGGGAAGGAAACCCTCCCGGCGAATGATGCCAGAATCGATGAACCCAGGCCGAACCGCGACGTTTACAATGCAGGGGACCTCCCATGCGTCAGGCCGTGATCTGGATCGCCTGTTTCGCGTGCTCCTGTTCCCAACCGGATCTTCCGGCGGCGCATTCATACCGGGATCGACGCGCCTTCGCGGAAGCTATGGGAAGAGTCACCCCGGGCATGCCGGAGGAACAAGTGGCGGCTATCCTGGGGAAGCCCGACGACATTCGAACCGATCGCGATCCCGGGGGGATCAGCACAGCCCGGACCCGCGAAATCTGGTGCTACGGCACGGACGGCCACCTGACCTTCCCCACGCTGGGCCGGATCTACATTGACTTCGAAGGCAACGCCCAGTACGTCTTTGGCGGCAATGGGCATCCTCCGGATGCTTCCATCTTCAGAGAGGACGAACTCAGCGGAGTCCTGCGGATCATCGACCGGACCTCGGATTGCGAGGGATGTAGATACGACCCCCTCTCCGTGATCCAGACCGTCAACGCCCTGCAGGCGCTCGGCAAGGACAAGGCGTTCGCGGCGATCGACGAGTACCTTCGCGTGTCTTCGCTGCCGCATTCGAAAGCCCGGGAGGGTCTCTTCCTCGTTCTCCGGGTACTCTTCGAAATCCCCGAAGATCCGGGACACATGCCTCCGATGCTGCTCGGCCTTCCAAACCCCGATCCCCCGCGAGATCCCAAACGCATCCCCCGGTTTCCCATCGCCCTGATCGACGACATCCCCATTCTCTTGATCGGCGGCTATGGGCTGCAGGGTCGCGCGCAGGACATCAAGGTTCACGTGAAGTATTTCCGAAAGAGCGGCCTCTTCCGAACTCGCCCGCTGAATCCGCCAGAGAGACCCTTTGATTCAGTGAAGAGCCTCGAGAAGTCTCCGGAGTGGCCTCACCTGAAGGGGGATGCATGGGAGGATCACGGGCGGGCCATGATGCGCAACCAGATTCTACGACTTGTCGCTTCGGTCTACCGCCTGGAGGCCGACGTCTACGGCTCCTGGATCTCCCCCGACGGGGAGGCGGACACTCGCTGGGCGAAATTGAAGACCGAGTTCTCGCAGGTCGGTGCGAAGTGGGACGGCGGAATGTGCCGGTATGTCTTCAAGGACGGCACCTCGCTCCCGGATGAACGGAAGATCTACTTTCGAGAGATCTGGGAGCTCCGGGGGATCGGCAACGACGCGGAGCTCATCCTCGAGCGCGATAGCCCGAAGTACGTCACCGTTCACCTGCAACAGTCGGGAGGAGACCTCGCTGCCTTTCGTCCCTGGTCCCTCAGGATCTTCAGAGTGAAGGACAAGGAAAAGAGCCTCGTTGAGTTTCCCGGAAGAGGACAGGGACCGGTCTACACCTCGCCGCTGGGCTCCAATACATCCTCCAACGAGTCGCGCTCCATGACCGTGCTCGAGGGCGAGGATCTGCAGGCGGAGCTGATCGTAGATTCGAAGTCCCGGTTGAGTCCCGTGCTCAAGCCGTAGCCTGGAGTGGCGGTCAGAAGATATCGTCGAGGCGGACGGTGAGGCCGGGGAGCAGCGCCGACTCGAAGGACTGGCCCTCTTTGTAGATCCGGACGCGGCGGACCTTGCCGAACTCGTGGACTTCCACGGTCTGCGCGGACAGGTCGACGAGCCAGTACTCGCGCACTCCCGAGCGGGCGTAGAGCGCAGGCTTGGGGCCGCGGTCGATGCTTCCGGTAATAAGGGAAGTCACCTCGATCACCAGGTCCGGCGGCCCCTTGATATTCTTCTTTCCGATGATCGAGACGCGCGCCTTTCTGATGAAGAAGGCGTCCGGCTGCACGATGTCGTGTCGGGAAAGAACGACGGCAGTAGGGGCGACGAAGACCCGGCCGAGTTTGTGCTTGGCGGCATGGTTACCGATGAGCCTGCCCAACTCCAAGAGCACGGTCTGGTGATCCGGATAGGGCGCCGGAGTCATGTACTCTTCCCCTTGGATGATCTCGTGGCGGAATTCGTCTGCCGGGATCTTCTCGTAATCGGCGTAACCCAACTTGCGTGCGGCGGTCACCATGCGCTTATCCTATCCCACGCCTCATACGGAATGAACGAGACCCCAGGCGACTACTGTTTGACCGTCGTGAAGGCCCACATGCGGTCCTCGCCGCCGAGGCGGTCGCGGAGCTTGACCACGCAGGTCGTGCCGGGCTTGAGCTTCTCCTTGGGGATCAGCGCGGTCACCCCGGCCTGCGGCCAGTCGGCGCGCGCGGGATCCTCCGGCGTGGAGATCCAGCAGGCCAGCTCCTGGCCGTCCGCCGTGAGCTGCGCCTTCGGGTCGCGGATCCGCGGCCTGGCCCCCTCGGGATACTGGATCGTGATCGGATACCCCGCGCTCGCCGTCCCGTCGGGAAGGGGGTTCGGAGTCTCGCGCGACCCCAGCCCGAACTCGAGAGGCACATCCTTCTGGCCGGGCGGCGGCCAGCAGACCGGCCAGCCCTTCGCCTCCTTCGGGTCGAGCGAGCCCACGTCCATGACCAGGTGGCCGTTCCCGTCCTTCCGGAACGCCCAGCCGATGCCCACTTCCGTGAGCTGCGGGTGCAGCACCGCCACCCGGTGGTAGAGCGTCGCCATGAGACTCTCCAGCCCCTCGCGCGGCGTCTCGTACGAGGCGAACGGAGTGATCACCGAGCGCTTGCCCGCCTTCGCCCCCTCCTCGGTGAAGCCGACCCCCTTGGGGTCCTCGTCGTGGCCGCTCAGCCCGCGCGCGTCGTTCTTCGTGAGGTAGAGCGCATGGAGGTCGCAGCCGCGCGAGAGCGCCGGCGTGACCTTCACCTTCCCCACCCCCGCCTGCTCGCGATACGCATTCACCGCCTCCAGCACGTCCTCCGGTCGCGCGCTCGGTTTCGCCGTCCGGGCCACCCGATAGAGCACCTCGCCGTTCATGAAGACCACGAACGAGTCCACCTTCCGCTCCACGCGCGTCTCGGCGACCGGGCCGCGGTAGATCTCGAACTCCGCCTTCTCCGTCGAGACGAGCACCACGAAGGTCTTCTTTCCCTCCACCGTCTCGGTGAGCTTCTTCAAGCTCGGGCGCAGCTCGTCGTGGCGCACGGGGGGAAAGGCGATGAGTTTCTTGAGCGACGGCACCGGGAGGCGCAGCCGCTCCTCGCCGTCGATCGTCAGGATCACCTGGTACCAGGGGACGAAGCCCTCCGGGACGAGGTCCTTGAACGGCTTGAAGAGCCGCACGCTCACGTCGGCCGTCTTCCACGGCCCCTCGTAGATCACCCGGTCGTCGATCGCGACCTTGGTGCCCTCCGCGCGGACGCGCTTCTGGAAGTCGTCGAACTTTTCCTGCGGATGGCCAAGGAGCAGCAGGAGGGTGCAGGAGGCGCGGAACATGGCTTCCACTATACTCGACGTCCGCGCAGACCCGGTCCGGGTTTTTGCTTGATGGGTCCGGAGCTTCGACCTATAGTACCCGCGGCCATGAATCTCGCCGTATGCTTCAAGCGGGTCCCGGACACCACCGCGAAGATCAGGATCGCCTCCGGCGGCAAGGCCATCGATCCCCAGGGGGTGGAGTTCGCCATCAGCCCCTACGACGCGATCGCCCTCGAGGTGGCGCTCCGGCTCAAGGAGAAGAGCGGAGCGGGGGAGGTGGTGGGGGTCTCGATGGACCCGGAGGGCAATGACGTCGCGATCCGGAAGGCCCTGGCGATCGGGGTCGACCGCGCGGTGCTCGTGAAGGGCGGCGCGACCTTCGACAGCCATGCGACGGCCCAGGTCCTCGCCGCCGTGCTCAAGCCGCGCTCCTTCGACGTGATCTTCTTCGGCAAGCAGGCGATCGACGACGACGCCTTCCAGGTCCCCACGATGGTGGCGCAGCTCCTGGGGCTGCCGCGCGTGAACGTCTGCACCTCCGTCGAGATCGAGGGGGGCCGGGCGAAGTGCCGGCGCCAGATCGAAGGGGGCGAGGAGTCGGTGGAGCTGGCGCTCCCCTGCGTGATCTCCGTCCAGAAAGGCGTGAACGGCATCCATGACAACCGCTTCCCGACGATGAAGGGAATCATGGCGGCCAAGTCGAAGCCGGTGGAGACGGTCGCGGCGCCGGCGTTCGAGCCGACGCTGGAGCTGGTCTCGCTGGAGCTCCCGCCGGAGCGGCCCCCCGGCCGCATCGTGGGGCAGGGGGCGGCGGCGGTGCCGGAGCTGGTCCGGCTCCTCAAGGAAGAGGCGAAGGTCCTGTGACGGGGCGAATCACGAATCTCGAATTGCGGATCACGGAGAGGCCCCTTCATGACCCGTGGCGCACCGGACCGTGGATCGGCCCTTCTATGATTCGTGATTCGATATTCGTGATTCGGATTCCATGAACATCCTCGTCTTCGTCGAGATCCGGGACGGCAGGATCAAGCGGTCGAGCCTCGAGGCGCTCTCGGAGGCCCGGCGGACGGCCGGCAAGCTGGGGGGGCGGGTGGCGGCGGCCCTGGTCGGGGAGGGGGTCCGGGCGCACGCGGAGGCGCTCGGCCAGCACGGTGCGGCGCAGGTGTACGTGACCGAGTCGCCGCGCCTGAAATATTACGCGCCCGAGGCGTACGCCCGCGCGGTGGTCGAGGCCCACAAAAAGTGGGGGGCGGGGGCGATCTTCATGGCGGCCACCTCGATGGGCCGCGACCTCGCCGGGGGCGTGGGCGCCCTGCTGGGGACCTCCGCGGCCGCCGATTGCACGGGGGTCCTCGTGGACGGGGGCCGGATCCTGGCGCGGCGGCCGGTCTATGCGGGCAAGGCCTACGCGACGGTGGCATTCCGCAAGGCGCCGGCGATCCTCTCCCTCCGGCCCAACGTCTTCCCGATCGAGGAGCCGGGGGGCGCGGCCGCGGTGGAAGAGCTCGCGCCGGCCTTCGAGGAATCCGACTTCCGCTCCGCAGTCCGGGAACTGACGGCCTCCGTGCAGGGGAAGGTGGAGCTCACGGAGGCCTCGGTGATCGTCTCGGGCGGGCGCGGGCTCAAGGGGCCGGAGCACTTCGTGCTGAGGGACGAACTGGCCGCGGCGCTCGGCGCGGCCGTGGGGGCCTCTCGGGCGGTGGTGGACAACGGCTGGCGGCCCCACTCGGAGCAGGTGGGGCAGACGGGGAAGACCGTCTCGCCGAACCTCTACGTCGCGCTCGGCATCTCCGGGGCGATCCAGCACCTGGCCGGGATGCGGACGTCCAAGGTGATCGTGGCGGTGAACAAGGATCCCGACGCGCCGATCTTCAAGGCGGCCACCTACGGGATCGTGGGGGACGTCTTCGAGGTGGTCCCGGCGCTGACCGCTCAGCTGAAGAAGGTCCTGGGCGGCTAAGGATGTCCCACTTGACTCGCAGGCACCGGATTCACCGCCAGGACACGAAGGCACCCAGTCTCCCCTTGACCGTCTTGGTGTCTGGGTGCCTTTGTGGTTAGAAACATGCTTTCGTTCCCACGGGGACCCGGCTAAGCCGACCCCGGACCCGCGTTTCTTTGCACTGGAGAACGGATGGATTCCGCGAAGCGATTCGAGAAGCTGACCAGGGACTTCTTCCGCGACTGGGTGCATCGCCACCCGCTGCTGGGGACCGCCCTCGGCTTCCACGACGAGTTCGACGACAAGATGCCCGACGGGTCGCTCGAGAAGGAGCTCGCCGACCACAAGTTCCTCCACCACGCGCTCTCGGAGTTCGAGAAGACCGACCCGAGGAAGCTCGCGCCCGTCCAGGCGGTGGAGCGGGACGCCGCGATCCACATGATCCGGAACTGGATCTTCGACCGCGAGGAGCTCCGGATGTGGGAGTCCTCGCCGGAGGCGCCGCACGTCCTGGGCCAGTCGATCTTCCAGGTCCTCTCCCGGAACTACGCGCCCCTCCAGCAGCGCATGCGCGCGATCATGAAACGCCTGGAGAAAATGCCCAAGTACATCGACCAGTCGCGCTCCCGGCTCCGCACGCCCTCCAAGGTCTTCGTGGAAATCGAGCTCGAGACGATCACGCGCCTGCCCGGATTCTTCAACCTGCTCAAGGACATCGGCCGGGAGCACATGCCGGCGACGCCCCAGCGGGACCTCAACCGCCTGATCGACCAGGCGCAGAACGCCCTGGAGCGCTACAGCGACTGGCTCATCGTGGACATCCTCCCCGACTGCCGCGACGGGTTCGCCATCGGCGAGGAGAAGTTCAAGAAGCTCCTCCAGGCCCGCGGCGTCGACCTCTCGCCGGGGCAGCTCGTCTCCCACGCGGAGGCGGACATCGCCCGCCTCAAGGAGCGCCAGAAGGAGGTGGGGCGCGTGATCAAGCGGAAGGTGCCGATCGAGGACATCCGCGACATGATCAAGCAGCAGCATTCCGAGAGCTTCGACGGGGCGCTCCGCTTCGTCCGGGACGCCGTGGGGAAGTCCCGCCAGTTCGTGAACCGCTCGAAGTTCGTGGCGCTGCCCGAGGGCGAGCAGCTCTACGTGATCGAGACCCCGTCCTTCCTCCGGCACTTCCTCCCGTTCGGCGGATACTGGCCGCCCGCGCGCTTCGAGGGACGCCTCGACGGCTACTACTTCGTGACCCCCGGCGACTGCGACAGCGACAAGCTCAAGGAGCACAACTATCCCTCGCTCACGACGATGAGCCTGCGCGAGGGCTATCCCGGCCGCCACGTCCAGATGACGTGGATGATCCGGCATCCCTCGCCCCTCCGCACGCTGGCCGACTCCAACCCCGCCTCGGCCGGATGGGGCCTCTACTGCGAAGAGCGCGCGAAGGAGATGGGGTATGACGACACGCCCCCCTCGCGCTTCATGCAGCTCCAGGCCGCCGTGATGGCCGGCGTCCGCGTCCTCCTCGAGGCGCGGCTGGCGTCCGGCAAGATGACCTACGAGGAGGGCGTGGAGACCCTCATCGACTACCTCGGAACCGACCGCATCTGCGCGGAGGCGGAGCTGCGCCGCTTCGTGACCCGGCCGGGCGACGCCACGGTGCAGTTCTGGGCCCGCGAGAAGCTGAAGGACCTCCGGAAGTGGGCCAGGGACCGCATGGGCCCCCGCTTCTCGGAGACGTTCTTCCACACCTCCTTCCTCCAGTCCGGCCCGATCCCGATCCCCCTGGCGAAGCGCGAGCTGGACCTGAAGATCTCCGACGAGCTCTCCAGGCCCCTCGACCGGCCCGAGGAAAAGAAGGGGCACCACCCGCCCGCGAAGCCCCATCCCGCGCCCGTCAAGGGCCAGCCGCCCGCCCGCCCGGCCCCGCCGCCGAAGAACAAGAAGGCCCGCCCGGCCCCGCCCCGGAGGCCCGCGAAGAAGCGGAGGCGCTGAGCGGACGAAGCGGGTCGAACCCTTCGACTCCAGCCGCCCACACCGCGGGCTCAGGCGGCTTCCGCTCCCTCGCCTCCGCTCGGGACAAGTCAGGGTGAGCCCGCCGGCTTTTTCAGGCGGGCTCAAACTCCGATCCTTCGGTTGCCGTACTATTCGGAAGCCGAAATGAGTGACCCGATCGAGCGCCTGGACCTCCTCTTCCAGTCCGCCCTCACGAAATTCTTCACCATCCGCACGCGGCAGCCCGCCTCCGGGGCGGTCACGTTCGCCCAGATGCGCGTGCTGTGGACCCTGGAGCAGCGCGGGACCGCCGGGTCCGGCGAACTGGCCCGGATGATCGGCGTGACCGACTCCACCGCCACCGAGCTCGTGGACCGCCTCGTCCGGGGCGGCTACGTCTCCCGGGTGGAGTCGCCCCGCGACCGGCGGCAGGTGGTGCTGTCCCTGCGGCCGCGCGGCCATCGCATGCTGGCCGACTTCGCCCGGCGGCGGCGCGAGCGGTTCCGGACCCTCGTCCGCGCCGTGGGGCCCTCCGACCTCCGGGCGCTCGCCCGCGCGCTCGAGACGATGGACCGCGTCCTCGGCAAGGTGCACGGGGGCGGCCCTTGAGGAAAGCCATCCTCATCCTCGCCCTCGCCGCCTCCGGATGCCGCACGGAGGAGGCCGACCGCTGGCGCTACGAGCGGGTTCTCTTCGAGGACGATCCCTCGATCCGCGCGCGGGGGGACGCCCGGGAGCGCTCCCTGCGTCTCGAAGAGAGGCCCGAGCTCACGCTGGAGGACTGCTGGCGCCTTGCGGTCGAGCGGAGCGAGACGCTGGCGATCGACGGCGAGGAGCTCGCGAGGATCCAGGCTCAGTACGAGCAGGCGGTGGGGACGATGCTCCCGCGGGTCGGATTCCACGGGAGCTACTCGCGGCAGGACGACACCGGCGTGATCTCCAGCAGCAGCGTGCAGCAGAGCTTCACGCTGCGGGACCGGACGGAATACCGCTTCACCGCCCATCAGCCCCTCTTCAACGGGCTCCGCGAGATCTACACCCTCCGCCAGGGGGGGGCCCTCTACGGCGCCAGGGAATACGAGCTCCGCCACGCCCGCGCGCTCCTCCGCATCGACGCCGCCGACGCCTTCTACGGAGTCCTCCAGCTCGAACGGGAGCTTGCCACCACCGGCGACACGCTCCGTCTCGCGGAGGAGCGCCTCGAGGAGCTCGTCCAGCGGAACCGCGCCGGGATCAGCCGCCGCTCCGAGGTCCTCTCGCAGGAGGCCGAGACCGCCTCCACCCGCGCGGTCCTCGAGCGGGTCCGCGGCGCCCACGCCGTGGCCTGGGAGGCGCTCCGCTTCCTCACGGGGACCCCCGGGGCGCGCCGCCTGGTCGACACGCTGCAGCCGCCCGGCGAGCTTCCCGCGCTTTACATCTACGTGGACCGCGCCCACGCGCTGCGCGACGACCTGCGCGCCCTCCGCCGGCAGGTCCTCGCGGCGGAGGAGGGGGTCGGCATCGCCCGCGCCGGCTACTTCCCCACGGCGGCCCTGGACGCGAACTACTACACGCACCGCGAGGGGATCTCCTCGGAGATCGACTGGGACCTCGCCCTCTCCTTCGACATCCCCCTCTTCGAGGGCGCCGTGACGCAGGCGAAGCTCCGCGAGGCGCGCTCGTCCGTCCGCTCCTCGACGTTCCAGCTGGACCGGCGGCGCCGGGAGATCGAGCTCGAGGTGAGCCGCGCCT
>JAHFOZ010000396.1 GCA_023261405.1 Planctomycetota bacterium | reverse complement strand
GAAAACACGGGCGAGGAGAAGGCAAGCTTGTCGAGGCGATACCGGACCGTGGACTCATAGAGTTTCGACACATAAAGCGCGCCTTGCCTGGGGAAGGGTCCATGTCCGCGGATGTAGTCACGTTGGCCCCAGTCGACGCTGCCCGGTGTTTGCGTGGGGATCGGGTCTCCCGGGAGCATGCTGTGCGCGAGGAGCACCCCGTTCGGGTCGTGCGCATGCCACGCATCGAAGGGGTAGTAGAAGACCCTGTCCTCTGTCACGCGAGTCCGGAAAGGGTCCTTGTACTCCTGCTGGTACTTCTTCAAGAGCAACTGAATTTCGGCCCGGGCGGCCGTCAGGACGGGATCGGAGGGGAGAGGGGATTTCGAGCTCAGGCCTTCGTAGTGTTCAAGGGTCCTGATGAGTTCCGGATTCGCTGCCGTGCGCGTCACGGTTTGGCCCCAGGCCTCCCACTGATCGCTGAAGTACTTCGCCACCGTCTGCGCGCTGCTCTCCAATTGACGCCGTTCGGCTTCGGCCCGGGAGTATCCCTGGAGGACGGCGAGGAGCACCCCAAGGGACAGCAGGGCGGTCACGGCAGCGAGTGCGGCGGCGGCGGGATGGCGTCGGCACCAGCGCCAGGCCCGGCCCGCGGTTCCCACGGGCCGCGCCACGACCGGCTGGCCTTCGAGCCAGCGCTCAAGATCCTCCGCCAGCGCCTCGGCGGAGCCGTAGCGTCGATTCGGGTCCTTTTCCAGACACTTGAGGCAGACCTTCTCGAGGTCGCGGTTCACCCCCGGGTCGAGGGATGAAGGGGCCAGCGGATCCTTCTCGAGCACCAGCTGGAGCGTGGCCACGGGCGAGTCGCCTGCGAACGGAACGCTTCCACTGAGGATCTCGTAGAGGATGGCGCCCAGCGCGTAGATGTCCACCGCGGTGGTGAGCTTCCGGTCGCCGCGGGCCTGCTCCGGGGCCATGTAGCTCGCGGTTCCCACGACGGTGCCGTCGGTGGTCAGGCGTTTATCGGCATCGGTGCGGAGCGCGAGCCCGAAGTCGGTGACGTGCGGCCTGCCCTCCGCGTCGATCAGGAGGTTCGCGGGCTTCAGGTCGCGGTGCATGAGGCCGCGCTGGTGGGCGTGGTGGACGGTGCGGGCCGCGCTGGCGACGAGGCGCGCCGCGGCGCGGGGATCGGACCGGAACTCGTCCAGGCGCGCGTCGAGGCTACCGCCCTCCATGAACTTCGTGGTGAAGTAGGGCTGTCCGCCCGATTCGCCCACCTCGTAGATCGGGACCACGAGAGGGTGGTCGAGGCTCGCGGTGGCCTCCACTTCGATGCGGAAGCGCTCCTTGTCCTCGCGCGAGGCGAGCCGTCCGCCGTGGATCATCTTGAGCGCCACGATGCGCCCGACCTTGGTGTCGCGCGCCTTGAACACGATCCCCATGCCGCCGCGGCCCAGCTCCTGGAGGAGCTCGTAGGACCCGAAGGCGCAGGGGAACGACCCCACGGGGGATTCCGCCCGGAAGAGTCCCGAGAGCCGGTCCAGCTCCTCCCGGTTGCAGAAGCAGGCGTGCAGGTCGTCCGCCAAGTCGGGGTGGCTCGCCAGGAGCGCGGCGCGGTCGGGCGGCTCGCCGGCCTCCACGGCCTTGATGTAGTCCGCGAGGACCTTCTGGAGGCGCTGCTCGCGATCGTCGCTCACGCCTTGGCCTTTGACAGCTCGTCCATCAGAACCTCATGAAGTGGCGGGCGCCCAGCCAGATCCAGAGCGCGGCCATGAGGGCGGCGGCGATGTCGAGGAAGAAGCCGGTGGCGGCCATCGTGCGCATCTTGATGTAGCGGGTGCCGAAGACGATGGCGTTGGGCGGCGTGCCGCAGGGGAGCATGAAGTCGCAGCTGGCGGCGATGCAGGCGCCGTAGAGGTAGGGGACGGTGCGGGCCGGGGTGGCCCGCGTGGGGTCCATGGAGTCGCTCACGAGGAGCATCATGAGGTTGGTCGCCGCGGCGTTGGCGGTGAAGGCGGAGAGGAAGACGGTGACCAGCGTGACGACCATCATGAGGAGGAGCGGGGGGAGGGTGGAGGCCCCCTTCACGTAGCCGCCGAGCCAGTTCGAGAGCCCGCTCTGGAGCACCACCGCCGCGAGCGCGTAGCTCCCTCCGAGGAGGATGAGGACGTCCCAGGGCATCCGCTTCAGGCTCCCGGCGCGCAGCGTCCCGATCGAGAGGAGAAGGAGCGGCGCGAGGAGGGCCGCCATGGCGTCGAACTCGTCGCCCTTGAAGGGGAGTCCGAGGGCGGAGCGGATGATCTCGTTGAAGATCCAGAGGGAACTTGTCAGGGTGAAGACGGCGAGTACGGTCTTCTCGCCCCGGCTCATGGGGCCGAGCTTCCCGAGTTCCAGGTCGATGATGTCGCTCGAGAGGGTCTTCGTCTTTTCCTTCCGGCAGAGCCAGGCGAGGGCGAGGAAGACGACCGGGAGGAAGAGGAGGACGAAGGGGAAGCCCACGACGAGGTAGTCGAGGAAGGTGACGGGGGTGTTGTACTGACCCGCGACGAATCCGGCCAGCGCCATGTTGGGGGCGGTGCCGATGACGGTCCCGATGCCGCCCACGTTCGCTCCGTAGGCGATGGAGAGCATGATGGACTGGCCCAGGTACGGGAGGCGCTGCCCCTCGCGGGCCTCGAGCTGCGTGATGACGGCGAGGCCGATGGGGACCATCATGACGGCGGTGGCGGTGTTGGAGATCCACAGCGAGATGAAGGCGGTGGAGACCACGAAGCCCAGGAGGATGCGCCGCGGGCTGGAGCCGATGACCTTCATGATGCGGAGGGCGATGCGGCGGTGGAGGTTGTGCTGCTCCATGGCCACGCCGATGAGCATGCCGCCCATGAAGATCATGATGAACGGGTTCCAGTAGGTGGGGCCCACCACCTTCACATTGGCGATGAAGCGCGCGCCGAAGTCGGGCGCGGCTTTCTCGACGGCGGGGAAGAAGGGGCAGAAGGGGGCGACGACGATCGGGAGGAGGGCCACCCAGTGGATGGGGAGCGTCTCCGTGACCCACCAGAAGGCCATCATGAAGAGGAGGGCGAGCGCGCGGTTCGCGGGGGGCACGGGGCCGAAGGGGTGGATCTCCTGGGCGATCCAGAAAAGGATCGGCACGGCGATGAGGATGGCGCGGACGGCGGTCGATCGTTTTGCGGGCTCGGCGTCGGACATGGGACCCCCAGTATATGCCACGGGAATCTGGGCGACAAACAATGCGCCGCGGTGCGCGGATTCCGCATTGCGTGCCTCGACAGGGGGCGTTATGATTCGAGAACCGCGGGGCGCGAGGTCCCAGCTGAAGTCCCTGAGAGGTTGGGGTGAGTCATGAAGGCGCTGAAGCGATCCGATTTCCTGGGCCTCAGTGTCCCTGAACGCATCCTGCTGGTTGAGGATATCTGGGACAGCATCGCCGAGGTGCCGGAGGCCGTCGCCCTGAGCAAAGGGCAGAAGGCCGAGTTGGACCGTCGCTTGGAGGCTTATCGTCGTATGCCTAAGGGCGGCTCACCCTGGGCGGTCGTGCAAAGGCGCATCAGGAAGCGCCGGTGAGCCTGTCGGTCATCATCCGGCAGGAAGCGGAAGCCGAGATGGCCGAGGCCTTCCGCTGGTACGAGGATCGCGTCACGGGCCTTGGATCGGAATTCCTCCTCGCCGTGGGAGCGGTGCTGGAAGGCGTGGCCCGCAACCCCAGGCGCTACCCGGTCGTTCACAAGACCATCCGCCGGGCCCTCCTTCGGCGATTCCCCTATGGAGTGTTCTTTGTGCCAGAGCCGCGGCGCATCGTCGTGCTCGCCGTCTTCCACGCAAAGCGGAATCCGCGACGTTGGATGAAGAGGGTCTGATCGCGGGTCAGTCGTAGAGTATAGCGGAGGAGATCGTGATCCGACCCGGTGTCCTGATCCTGCTGACAACCCTGGGATGCGCCGGTCCATCCGTGCAGGAGGGCTCGCTCTTCGACGGTCGGAGCCTCGAGGGCTGGGAGGGGGACACGGAGAAGACCTGGCGCGTTCGGGAGGGCGCCATCGTGGGCGGCTCGCTGCAGGGCAACCCGCGGAACGAGTTCCTCACGACGAAGCGCAGCTATGCCGATTTCGTTCTTCGCTTCGAGTACAAGCTGGTGGGCACGGAAGGGTTCGTGAACGGCGGCGTGCAGGTCCGGAGCCGGCGCATCCCGAAGCCGCCCAACGAAATGAGCGGCTATCAGGCGGACATCGGAGCGGGCATGTCGGGAAGCCTCTACGACGAGTCGCGCCGCAATCGGCTGCTCGCCAAGGCCGATCCGGACCTCGTGATGAAGCTGGAGAAGCCGGGCGATTGGAACCGCTACGAGGTCCGCTGCGAGGGGCCACGGATCCGGCTCACCCTCAATGGGACCCAGACCGTCGATTTCACGGAGACGCAGGCGGAGATCGAGAGGGACGGCCTGATCGGCCTCCAGATCCACGGCAACTGCAAGGCGGAAATCTCCTTCCGCAACATCGTCGTGGAGGCGCTGATCCTGGAGAGAAAATAGTTAAAGTCCGCGTCACATCCTGACATACCCTCCCGCTAGACTCCTTACGATGACGCTCGAGGCCTTCCTTCCTGCCATCCAGCGCTGGTTCCGCGAGCGGCTCGGGGAGCCCTCACCCCCGCAGCAGGCGGGCTGGCCGCTGATTCGCGACAAGAAAAACGTCCTCATCGCGGCGCCCACCGGGTCCGGCAAGACGCTGGCCGCCTTCCTCTCGGCGATCGACGCGCTCCTCCGGCAGGGGCCCTACCTCCCGGACGAGACGCAGGTGCTCTACGTCTCGCCCCTCAAGGCGCTCGGGAACGACGTCCAGAAGAACCTCTCTCACCCGCTCGCGGAGATCACCGCGAGCGACCCCTTTCTCCCGGCGGTGCGGGTCCAGGTGCGGACGGGCGACACGTCCGCGCGGGACCGCGCCGCCATGACTCGAAAGCCTCCGCACGTGCTCGTCACGACGCCGGAGTCTCTCTATATCCTCCTCACCTCGAACGGCGGCCGGAAGATGCTCCGCACCGTGCGCACGGTGATCGTGGACGAAATCCATGCCGTGGCGGGAACCAAGCGCGGCTCGCATCTGGCGCTGTCCTTGGAGCGGCTGGCCGCGCTCACCGG
>JAHFOZ010000018.1 GCA_023261405.1 Planctomycetota bacterium | reverse complement strand
CACCGCGACCCGCGCGGTGACCGGGTTCTCGGGGTCCATGATCCAGGCGGCCAGGTCCAGCCGGTCGGACGTCCCGCCGCGCGGCTTGAACGGGTGGAGCGCCGAGAGGGTCCCCGCCTGCACCTCCTGCTGGGGCTGCAGGAACTCCCCGCGGCGGAAGATCTGCGTCTTCCTCGGCTCCTGCCGGCGCTGGACGATCACCCGCACGCTCATCACCGGGGGCTTGGGCTCGGCTTTCTTGAGCTCCTCGGTCTCCTTCACCAGCTTCTCCGTGAGAGGCGCGAACGCCGCGTAGTGCTCGAGGAGCCGGTCCTGCTGGGCCGGGGTCCGCTTCGCGGGCTCCGTGGCCAGGATGCGCCGCAGCTCCTCCGGGAGGTCGAGGCCCGGGCGGGTCCCCGTCATCGCGAGCAGCTTGAAGCGGCCGATCGTGTGCCTGTCGCCGTACTGCTGGTCGAGCGTGAAGCGGAGCACGGCGTCCGGACCCGCGGCCAGCGGCTCCCCGGTGCGGAACGTCGCGAGGTGGTTCTTCCCCATCTGCGGCTGCACCGCCCAGCCGGTCTTGGGGTTACCGTCGATCGCCCCCTTGACATCCCAGTCCTTCTGGCTGAAATCGGCCTCTGCCTCCCGGAGCGCGACGACGAGGCCGGACGCGGGCTCCACCTCCACGCGGAACTCCGAGAGGACGAAGTTCCCGTTCGCGGAGCGCCCGGGGCCGCTCTTGGGAAGCGAGCCGTCGGCCATCACCTCGAGGCGGAATCCCGTGATGTCCTTCACCGGGGCCTTCGCCTGCACCGAGTAGGTCTCCGTCGCGGGATCGGCGCCGCCGGCGAGCCAGGAGCCGTCGTCCAGCTTCTTGAACGTGACCTCCGCCACGGGCTTGACGAGGACGATCTCGAGCGGGTGGAAGCGGAACGCCTGCGTGAGGTCGTCCTTGAGGCGGCCCTGCACGCCCGCCTCCCACTCGGGGAGCGTCCGGGCGAGCTGCGGTTTCTGGTCGTCCAGCTTCCCGTCGAGCGCGCGCAGCTTGCGGTCGTGGGCGGCCTTCAGCTTCCGATGCTCCTCCATCGCCTCCTCGGAGACGGGGATCTCCGTGGTGGTCTCGTCGCCGTTGTTGAAGAAGGCGAAGAGCTGGTAGTACTCCTGCTGCGAGATCGTGTCGAACTTGTGGTTGTGGCAGCGCGTGCAGCCCACGGTGAGGCCCAGCCAGACGGCGCCCGTGGTCTCCACGCGGTCGAATACGGCCTCCACCCGGAACTGCTCCTTGTCCACGCCGCCCTCGGTGTTCGTGAGCGTCTGGCGGTGGAAGGCGGTGGCGAGCTGCTGCATCGGACCCGCGTCCGGGAGGAGATCGCCGGCAAGCTGCTCCAGGGTGAAACGGTCGAAGGGCAGGTCGCGGTTGAGCGCGTCGATCACCCAGTTCCGGTAGCGCCACGCGTCGGGCCGGTTGTTGTCCTTCTCGTAGCCGTCGCTGTCCGCATACCGCGCCTTGTCCAGCCAGTGGCGGCCCCAGCGCTCGCCGAAGTGGGGGGAGTCGAGGAGCCGGTCCACCAACTTCTCCACGGCGTCGGGCGCGGCGTCGGCGACGAAGGCATCCACGGCCTCGGGTTCGGGAGGAAGGCCCAGCAGGTCGTACGACAACCTCTTGAGAAGCGTGGGCCGGTCGGCCTCGGGCGAGGGGGCGATGCCCTCCTTCTCGAGCCTCGCGAGGACGAACGCGTCGATGGGGTTTATCCCCGGCTTCGGCGGATCGCGGCGGACGAGCTTGAGATACGCCCAGTGCTTCTCGACCTTCTCCTCGCCCGCCGCGGATACGGGCCAGGCGACCCCCTGGTCGATCCACGCCTTGAAAAGGTCGATCTTCTCTTTCGACAGCCGCGGGGCCTTCTGCGGCATGCGCTCCTCGTCGTCCTCCGAGAGGAGCAGCTTGACGAGGAGGCTCTCGCCGGATTTGCCCGGCACCACGACCTTCCCCGTGACGCCGCCCTTCATGAAGAGCGCGCGGGAGTCCATGCGGAACTGCCCCTTGGGCTTCTCGGGACCGTGGCACTTGAAGCAGGACTCCTTGAGGACCGGCTGGATGTCCCGGATGAAATCCACGGGGCCCGCCCTGGGCCCGTCCTGTGCCGGCAGGCCCAACGAAGCGAAAAGGAGGACGGGAAGTCTGCGAAGCATACCTATACTACGGTGTCGGCGCCCGCTCCCGCTTTCTTACGTCGCGGCGGCGGGCGTCGTGTCGCGGCGGATTTCCCGGGGAGATCCGGCCGGGTCGCGTGTCACTCGAATAATGATGCAGGTTCTCCGGATGGGCGTGCAGGTCTGGGAAGGACTGTGGCGGCGCCATGCCGACCGGCTCCTGCTCTATGCCACGACCCTCCTCTCGGACCGTGCGGCGGCCGAGGACGCCCTGCAGAACGTCTTCGTCCGGCTGATCGCGGCGGGCGAGCCCGCGACGCTCGAATCGGAGGCGGCCTACCTCTTTCGCGCGGTGCGGAACGAGGCCCTCAACACGCTCCGCTCCCGCCGCTCCGCCTCCCGGGTGGCGCTCTTCGACTCCCCTTCCGAAGACCCCCGCGACGCGGCCGAGCTGGCCGAGACGGGCCGGCAGGTGGAGTCCGCCCTCCTCTCGCTCTCCTCCGAGGAGCGCGAGGCCGTGGTCCTCAAGATCTGGGGCAATCTGTCCTTCACCGAGACCGCCGGCGTGCTGGGCGTCACGGAGAAGACGCTCGAACACCGCTACTACCGTGGACTCGCCGCGCTCAAGGAAGCGCTGAAAGGAAGCCATGAGTGACCTGGAAGACCGCCTGGTCCGCCTGAAGCCCCTCCCCGCCCCCGACTCCCTCTGGGAGAAGGTCCGCGAGGGCCGCCCCGCCGCGCCCCGGCGCTCCTCCCGTCTCCGGGACGGGATCCTCTTCGCGGCCGCCGCCGCGCTGCTCCTGGGAGTCCTCGTGACGCTCCTCGCCTTCCCCATGGAGACGCCGGCCCCCGCCCAGGAGGGCGACACGGGGGCGCTCCTCGAAAGGCTCAAGGCCCTTCCCCACAAGGTCGTCTGCGAGTCCAACCGCGACGGGAACTGGGACCTCTACCTCCAGGACGCGGCCGGCTCGACCCCGATCAACCTCACGAAGACGCCGGACATCGACGAGCTCTACCCCAAGGTCTCGCCCGACGGCACCCGGATCTGCTTCGTGGCCGACGAGGGCCGGGACGACGCGAAGGCCCGCAACATCTACGTCATGAAGCTCGACGGCACGGAGCGCGTGAAGATCGCCGACAACGGCCGCGAGCCCTGCTGGAAGGCCGACGGGAGCGCCGTGGCCTACCTCAAGGGGGAGCTCGACACGTTCACCTACTCCGACTTCGCCACGAAGGGGATCTTCATCCACGACCTCAAGAGCGGCGCGACGCGCCAGCACCCCAACTCCAAGATCCTCCACCTTTACACGCTCAACTGGTCGCCCGACGGCAAGTGGTTCGTCGCCACCGTCCACGGCGGGATGGGCTTCAAGCACGGGATCCTCGCGCTCGAGGCGGAGGGCGAGGGCGTGTATGACCTCAAGCTGGGCGGCTGCCGGCCCGACCTCAGCCCGGACGGGAGGCGCATCGCCTGGGGGAACGGCGACCACGCGATCGGCGTGGCCGACCTGGACCTCTCCGTCACGCCCCCGAAGGTCTCCAACGTGCGCAACGCCGTGGAGTGCAAGGACCCCATGGAGACCTACCACGTGGACTGGTCGCCGGACGGGAAGTACCTCGCCTTCAGCTACGGCCCCAAGCTCAAGAAAAGGAACCTGAAAGGCCTGCTCCCGGAGTTCCCCGGCGTCGAGGCGCCTGACTGGAACCTCTGCGTGGCCGACGCGGAGCAGAAGAACGTCTGGGTGGCGCTCACCACGGACGGCAAGTCCAACAAGGAGCCCGACTGGGCCGCGGGGCGCGGCAAGTGAGACGGGCGGCCCTGCTCCTGGCGCTCGCCGCGTGCGACGAAGCCCCCGCCCCCGCGGCCTTCGTGCCGCCGCACCCGATCGTGCTGACGGCCGCCGGCGTCGAGATGATCCTCATCCCCGCCGGGTCCTTCGAGAGGGGCAGCGCCAACGGGAAAGACGACGAGCGCCCACCGCACCGGGTCTCGGTGGACTCCTTCCTCATGGACCGGACCGAGGTCACGCAGGCGCAGTGGGAGAAGACCGGCCAGCCCAAACCCTCCCGCTTCAAGGGCCCCACGCTCCCCATGGAGATGGTCCCCTGGACCAAGGCGGCGCTCTTCTGCAACCTGCGCTCGCGCGCCGAGGGCCTCAAGCCCTGCTACAACGAGGACACGGCCGAGTGCGACTTCGAGGCGGACGGCTACCGGCTCCCCACCGAGGCCGAGTGGGAGTACGCCTGCCGCGCCGGCTCGACGACCGATTACTCGTTCGGGGGCGATGCGCGGCGGCTCACGGAGCACGCGTGGGTCGCGGAGAACGCCGGAAGGAAGACCCACCCCGTGCGCCAGAAGAAGCCGAACCCCTGGGGCCTCTTCGACATGCACGGCAACGTCGGCGAATGGTGCAACGACGTCTACGAGAAGAGCGCCTACGCCGCGAAGCCCCTCTCGAATCCCCGCGGCCCGGCCGAGGGGGACCGCTACGTGGTCCGCGGCGGGGCGTGGAACTCATCCGCCGCCGGCGCCACCTCGTTCGCCCGCGCCGCCGAGAACGCCGGCTTCTCGGACGCCTGCCTCGCGCCGGACGCCCTGGGCTTCCGCTGCGTCCGGAGGGCCCCCGCCCCGAAGATGGCCGCCCAGGAGACGAAGCCGCCGACCGCCCTCGTGTACGGCGATCTCTACCTCGAGCACAAGACGGGCGAGGGTTTCCCCGAGCGGCCCGCGCGCCTCGAGGCGATCCTGAAGCGCCTCAGGGAGAAGGACCTCCTCCCGCAGCTCCTCCTCCTCGAGCCGACCCCGGCCGCGCTCGAGTGGATCACGGAGATTCACAGCCCCGCTTATGCGGAGCGGGTCAAGAAGCAGTGCGAGGGGGCCGGCGACGGCGTGGTCCGCTTCGACGGGGTCGGGGACGTCCCCGTCTGCCGGAAATCTTATGACGTGGCGCTGGCGGCGGCGGGCGGAGTCCTGCGCGCCGTGGACGCCGTCATGGAAGGAAAGGCCCGGAACGCCTTCTGCGCGATCCGCCCGCCGGGGCATCACGCGCTGAAGGACAAGGCGATGGGCTTCTGCATCTTCAACAACGTGGCCATCGCGGCGCGCTACATCCAGAAGAAGCACAAGCTCGCCCGGGTGCTCATCGTGGACTGGGACGTCCACCACGGGAACGGCACCCAGGACCTCTTCTACGAGGACGGGGGCGTGCTGTACTTCAGCACCCACCTCTCCCCGTTCTATCCCGGCACGGGCGACGCCGGGGAGACGGGCAAGGGAAAGGCCGAGGGGCTCGTCATCAACGTCCCGCTCGCGGCCGGAGCAGGCGACGCCGAGGTGAAGAAGGCCTACGAGGAGAAGCTCAAGCCCGCCGCGCTCGCGTTCAAGCCGGACTTCGTGCTGATCTCCTGCGGGTTCGACTCCCACGTGAACGATACGTTGGGCCGGCTGGCCATCACCACCGAGGGTTTCCGCTGGATGACGCGCTTCGTCAAGGAGATCGCGGAGACGAGCGCGAAGGGGCGGCTCATTTCCATGATGGAGGGCGGATACAACCTCGACAACCTGGCGAACGCGGGGGAGGCCCACGTGCGGGCCCTCATGGAATAACGGGATGGTCTTCCACGAGCGCGCGTTCATCTACGTCTTCTTCGTGGTCGTCTATCTCGGCTACCTCCTCCTCAAGAGGCACAACGGGCTCACCCTCGTCTGGCTCTGCGCCGCCTCGTACTTCTTCTACGGATACTGGAACTGGTACTACCTCATCCTGATCGCCGCCACCACGACGCTGGACTGGTTCATCGGCCTCCACGTGGGGACGAGCCCCCGAAAGAAGCTCTGGCTCATCCTGAGCCTCGTGAGCAACCTGGGCCTCCTGGCCTTCTTCAAGTACGCCGAATTCGTCACCGAGAACCTGAACGCCGCCGTCGCGGGGGTCGGGCTGGGCTGGGCCGCCGTGAATCCCGCGAAGGCCGCCATGGAAGCCCTGGGCATGAAGTACCTCCTGCCCGTGGGCATCTCGTTCTTCACCTTCCAGTCGCTGAGCTACACGATCGACGTCTACCGGGGGAACCTGAAGGTGGAGCGGAACCTGCTCCGCTTCGCCACCTTCGTCTCGCTCTTCCCCCAGCTCGTGGCCGGCCCCATCGAGCGCGCCTCGAACCTCCTCCCCCAGCTCTACGGCACGCGGACCATCACCCTCCGGGACTTCACGGAGGGCGTCTCCCACTTCCTCGTGGGCTTCTTCAAGAAGGTCGCCCTCGCCGACTACCTGGCCCTCTACGTGGACAAGGTCTACAACGCCCCCGGGGAGCACGAGGCCCCCGCGCTCCTCCTGGCCACGTTCGCCTTCGCCTGGCAGATCTACTTCGACTTCTCCGGCTACACCGACATGGCCCGCGGGGTCGCCCAGATGATGGGCTTCCGCCTCATGCTCAACTTCAACAACCCCTACGTGGCCACGGGACTCGGGGACTTCTGGAACCGCTGGCACATCAGCCTCTCCACGTGGTTCAAGGACTACGTCTATTTCCCCCTGGGCGGCAACCGCGGCACGGCGTTCGCCACCTACCGCAACATGGTCGCGACCATGCTCATCTCCGGCTTCTGGCACGGGGCGGCCTGGGGCTTCATCATCTGGGGCGCCCTCCACGCCGTGGGCCGCGTGGTGACCCGTCAGCTCGAGGGGTCCTCGTTCTACACGAACCGCGTGCCCACGTTCGCCAAGCAACTGGGGGTCTTCGTCTTCGTCTGCTTCACCTGGATCTTCTTTCGCGGCAAGACCTGGGAGACCTCCTGGATCGTCCTCCGCCGCATCTTCAGCACCGGCTGGGGGGACCCGCGCTTCCCCCTGGTCCTCCTCGTGCTCGTCCTCGCCGTCTGGGCGTATCAGTTCCTCTATGCGGGCGGCGCGGCGGCCAAGCGGCTCGTGGAGCTTCCGCCAGTCCGCCTGGCCCTCGCCGCGGCGATGCTCGTCTGGCTCGCGGTCATCGCCCAGGCGGGTTCGCAGCCCTTCATCTATTTCGACTTCTGATCCATGACCGACATCGACACCGTCACGACCTCCAACGGCATGCAGCTCTCGGGCCGCCCGTGCCTGGGCCTGCTGATCTTCACGGCGGCGTTCTGCCTGATCCTGCCGGCCCTGTGGCCGTCGGTCGAGAGACTCGAGACCGGCCCCGACTATCGGATCCCCTATGCCGTGGGCAACGACTACTGGCTCTACGACCGCTGGGCGCGGGAGGCGTCCCGGACCTGCGACACGCTCCTCGTGGGCGACTCCGTCGTCTGGGGACATTTCGTGGCGCGCGAGCAGACCCTCTCGCATCACATGAACGCCGTCGAAGGGTCCGCGAGATTCGCCAACCTCGGGGTCGACGGGAGCCATCCCGCCGCGCTGGCCGGGCTCATCGAATTCCACGGAAAAAGCTTCGGCGACCGGAAGATCGTCCTCCTGTGCAACCCGACCTGGATGGCCTCCACGGACCAGGACCTGCGCAACCCCGACCTCCGCAGGGACCAGGTCTTCCCCTACAACCACGCTCCCCTCATCCCCCAGTTCCGCCCCGCTGTCCCCTGCTACCGCGAGACCTTCTCGGGACGAATCGGGCACGTCCTGGACCGGAACCTCCCGTTCAATGCCTGGACCCGGCATCTCCAGGTGGCGTACTATGAGAACAAGAGCATCCCCGCCTGGACGCTCGATCACCCGTATGAGAACCCGCTGAAACCGATGACGCTCCGGCTCGGCCCCGCGGACGACCGCCTGGAGGAATCCATCTCGTGGACCGAGCGGGGCATCCGGAAGCAGGACACCCCGTGGGTGGACCTCGAGAGTTCGCTCCAGTGGGGGGAATTCCGGCGCACCGTCCGCCTCCTCCGCTCCCGCGGAAATCCGCTCCTGGTCGTGGTGGGGCCTTACAACGAGCACCTGCTCACGGAACCGAGCCTCAAGCGGTACCTCGCGCTCAAGAAGGGCGTCGAGGCCTGGCTGGCCTCCGAGAAGGTCCCCCATCTCCTGCCCCCCCCGCTCCCCAGCGGGACCTATGCCGACGCGAGCCACCCGCTCGACGCCGGCTACGCCCTGATGGCACGGCAGGTCCTGGCTCACGAGTTCTTCAAGCGTTAGGAGAAGTCCCATGACACGACTCGGCTGGCTCGCGGCGCTCCCCCTTCTCCTGGGGGCCCAGGAGGGCGCGAAGGCGCCCGCGGCGATGGCCGTCTGGGACACGGTCAAGCCCTCCGCGCAGGCCTACGACGCCGCCGCGCTTGCGGGACACGCCGGCTGGAGCGTCGTGGCGCGCGACCAGGCGCTCCCGGGCTTCAAGGGCGACGCGGTCGTCTCGAACGGCCGGGTCACGCTCGTGATCCGCCGCCAGGGCGACGGCGTCGAGCTCCATGCCGCGGCCGGCGAGCTGCGCGCACGCCTCGTCCTCCAGGGGGCCAAGGCCTCGCCCACGGCGCGCCCCGACCGCCTCGCGCTCCCGGAAAATTCCCGCGCGGGCTCCCTCCTCGATGTTTCCTTCAAGACCGGCGCCGGCGAGGCCGTGGCGGCGAAACTGCGCTTGAAACGCGGCGAGGTGGGAGTGGAGATCGAGCCCGGCGCCGGCGCTGTGCAGCTGCGCCTCGAGGCGCCCGGGCGCTTCCTCGTCCTCCCCGACTTCTTCGCCGACGACATCGTCGTGGACGCGACGAAGATCCCCCTCCCCGCCGCGGAGGTCCCCAGCGACAACTTCGTGCTCCATCTCGCCGCCGGCGGCGGGTCCATCGTGATGGGCGCCTTCGAGAACAGGGACGACGATGTCCGCGTGACGCTCGCCGGCGAGGGCGAGAAGCGGGAGATCACCGGGTCGGAGATCCGCTTCGGCAAGGACAAGAAGAAGGCCTGGGTCTCGCTGATCGAGGCCCCGAACGTCTGGCACCAGAGGGACGTCAAGCCCGAGGAGACGGGGAAGGCCTTCCCGCTCTCCTGGACGATGCCCTTCCCCGCCCAGTGGAGGACCGACTTCTCCCGCGGCGACGGCCTCTTCCAGAGCTGGAGCATGCTCCTCCAGCAGAAGGAAGGCGGCGAGTACGCCAAGCCCTCGGTGACGGGCCGACTCGACACGGTGGGCGCCAACCGGAAGTTCTGGACCGGCTCGATCTTCTACTCCATCTCGTATCCCTGCTGGAGCGACCCGCAGGGCAAGGGTCACTTCCAGCCGCTCCAGAACCGCTGGGTGAGCTACAAGGGCCCGGCCCTGATCTATCCCATGAACCGCGTGGCCTCCACGCCCGCCGACGTCTTCACCGTGGTGGACGTGGCCCGCGCCGCGCTCGGCCAGGGACCCTGCGAGTACATCCTCGACGTCGAGGGCCAGAAGTCCGAGCGCAAGGGCCGCGCCACCTGCTCCGTCCGCGACGAGCTCATGGCCATGTACAAGGCGGGCGAGCAGAAGCAGCGCCGCGCCGAAGCCGAGCAGTTCCTCAAGCAGGGCATCGACTTCGTCCGGCACATCCGCGGGCGCGTCGAGAGCTACCTCGAGCTCCAGCGCAGCCTGAAGGAGTATCTCGCCGCCCAGCGGACGAAGCAGCCCGCCCTCGCCGAGCCGATCGGCCAGCTCGAGAAGGTCCTCCGGGAGATCGACTCGCACCTCGAGGACCGGAAGGACAAGATCAAGGACCCCGAGAGCGGCGTGCGCCTCGTGGAGGAGTTCCGCAAGACGCTCCTCGACTACACCGGCGCCGACGCCGTGGACAAGGTCAAGGCCTGGGGCGAGGCCTTCACCGAGGTGGGAGGAAACCAGGACGACCTCGTCGCCCGCTGCCGCTGGACGATCAAGACCCTGCGCCAGCGCGCGGCGCTGCTCACGACCGCGACCCCGGCGCTCGCCCCCGTGGCCGACGAGATCCGCAAGAGGACCCAGGCCATCCTCAAGAACCCCGCGATGCACGAGGAGACACGATGAAAGTTCTGCTCGCGATCCTCGCCCTCGTCCTCGGCCCCCAAGACCCGCCGCGCGCCGGCATCGCCGTGTCGGATTCGGGCCAGCCCGTGGCCCGCGACACGATGCTCGAGGCCTTCAAGGGCGACGCCGCCGTCTCGAACGGAAGGATCAAGGCGACGGTCCGCAAGGACGGGGCGATCGAGCTCGGCGACGGCGCCGCGATCCACGCGAGAATCGCGCTCCTCGCGGCCGGCGGCGAGCCGGCCGTGAAGTTCGAGAAGATCGCGCTCGCCGAGAACGCCCGCGCGGGGGCGACCCTGGACGTCTCCGGGAAGACCGCCAAGGGAGAGGTTCTCTCCGCAAAGATCCGCATGAAGCTGGGCGAGGTGGCCCTGGAGTTCCAGCCCGGCCCCGGCGCCGCGAAAGTCCGCATCGGGACGCCCGGGAGGTTCCTCATCCTCCCCGACTTCTTCTCCGACGACGTGCTCATCGACGCCCGCAGGATCCCCCCCGCCGCGATCGACCTCCCGAGCGAGAACTTCCTGCTTCATCTCGCCGACGGGGGCGCCGCCGCCGTCATGGGCGTCTTCGAGAACCGCGAGCAGGACGTGCGCGTCGCGCTCACGGGGTCGGGCGAGGCGCGCAAGATCGCCGCCTCCGAGATCGAGTTCGGGAAGGGCAAGAAGATCTGGGTGGCCGTCCTTGCGGCCCCTGGGCTCTGGCACGCCCGCGACCTCGTCCCGGACGATGCCGGCAAGATCCTCCCGCTCGAATGGAAGCCGCCGTTCCCGACCTCGTGGCGCGCGGACTTCACCACGGGCCGCGACCTCACGGACAGCTGGGACGTGCTCCTGCCCGCGGAGAAGGACAAGGGCTACATCAAGCCCGCGTGGCTGGGCGGCGGGGCCAACACCATCCCGCCCGACCGGAAGCGCTGGACCACCGTCCTGGGCTCGTTCCGCTACCCCTGCTGGATCGAGGCGGGCGGCACGGGATTCCTCCAGCCCCTCGCCCATCCGAAGCTCAAGATGAACGGGCCGGTCGTGATCTACCCGTTCAACCGTGTCCCCGAGACCGCGACCGACGTGTTCACGGTGGTGGACGTCGCGCGCGCGTGCCTGGGCGTCGGTCCCTGCCAGTACCTCCTGGACCTCGAGGGCCAGAAGCAGGAGAACAAGGGCTGGGCCACCTGCGCCACGCGGGACATGCTCACGAAGATCTACTCTCAGGGCGAGCAGAAGGCCAAGCACAAGGAGATCGAGCAGCGCCTCCAGGACGTGCTCCTGTTCGTGAAGCACATCCGCGGCCGCATCGAGCGCTACGTCGAGTTCGCGAAGAAGACCCGGGCCTGGCTGGCCGAGCAGGCCAAGGCGCACCCGGAATTGAAGGGGCCGATCGGCGAGCTCGAGGCCGTCGCCGCCGAGATGGAGGAGCGCTACGCGGCGCGCGCGGAGAAGATCAAGACCCCCGAGCACGTGGCGAAGATGAACGACGATTTCCGGAAGAACGTGATGGACTACGAGGGCGCCGATGCGCTCGACCGCTGCAAGGCCTACGCGAAGGCGCTCGTCGAGATCGGCGACAACCAGGACGAGCTCGCCGGCGAGGGGCGCTGGGTCGTCCGGGTGCTCCGGCAGAAGGCGGGTCTGGTCATGGCGCTCGACCCCCGGATGGCGGCGGTGGGCGCCGAGGTCCGCACGCGGACCCAGGAGGTCCTGCGCAATCCCGCCGGCCACGAAGGGGCCCGTCACTAGGCGGCCGGACATGTCGATCTTCCTGCTTGCACTCGTCCAGGCGGCCGGCGTCTCGGCCTGGGACACCGGCAAGCCCGGTGCGGCCCGGGAGAAGTGGGTCGCTATTCCCCGCGACCAGGGGGCCTCCTCCTTCTCGGGCGACGCCGCCGCGTCCAATGGCCGCGTGCTCCTGATCGTCCGCAGGGACGGGACCGGGGCGGAGGTGC
Organism: Planctomycetota bacterium; assembly: GCA_023261405.1. Taxonomy (GTDB): domain Bacteria; phylum Planctomycetota; class MHYJ01; order MHYJ01; family JACPRB01; genus JACQFK01. The sequence goes on along the minus strand of JAHFOZ010000018.1, from coordinate 10,178 downwards.
GGACCCCGGACGGCACGCGGCGGGCCCTCCTCTCGGCAGTCACGGCACCGTCCACGCTCGATCGGCTGGGCCTGATCGAGAACACCCGGGCCGGGGTCGTCTTCGAAGCCGTCTGGAGGTCCGCGGCGGGGACGATGTCGCTGAAGTTCCGGCTCAAGCGCGGGGAGGCCTCCGTCGAGGTGGAGCCCGGCGCGGGCGCGAAGCGCCTGCGGGTCGAGTGCGCCTCGCGTCTCCTCGTCCTCTCCGATTTCTTCGCCGACGACATCGTGATCGACGCCGCGCGGATCCCCGGCCCGATGGCGGAGATCCCCAGCGAGAACTTCCTCCTCCAGCCGTCGGGGCCGGGCGACGCGCTCGTCATGACCGTCTTCGAGAACCGCGAGCAGGACGTGCGGCTCGCCCTGTCCGGCGAGGGGGTCGACCGCCGCATCGCGGCCTCGGAGATCGAGTTCGGCGCTTCGAAGAAGGTCTGGGTGGCCGTCCTCTCGGAGCCGCGGATCTGGCACTCGGTGGAGGTCCGGGCGGAGGACGCCAACAAGGTCATCCCCCTGGACTGGACGATGCCCTTCCCCGCCTCCTGGCGCGTCGAGCTCATGCGGCCGAACGGCCTCACGGACAGCTGGGACATGCTCCTCCAGAACCGGAAGGGGGAGGAGTACGTCAAGCCCGCCTGGTTCGGCGGCCCGGCCGAGAAGGTGAACGACGCCACGCGGCGGCGCTTCACCGAGGTGCTGGGCTTCTTCCCCTACCCCGCCTGGAGCGACCCCGAGCGGCGCGGCTACCTCCAGCCGATGGAGCTCAAGACGCGGACGCAGTTCGTGCCGGTCCTCTCCTACCGCGGACCCGCGATCCTCTATCCCCTGAGCCGCGTCCCCGAGACTCCGGCCGACCGCTTCACGGTGGTCGACGTGGCCCGCGCCTGCCTGGGCGTGGGACCCTGCGACTACATCCTGGACGTGGAGGGCCAGAAGCAGGAGTACAAGGGGGTCGCGACGTGCAACGCCCGGGACCTGATCGAGGACATCTACAAGAAGGGGCAGCAGAAGGCGCGAAGGGCCGAGATCCTCAAGGCCCTGGACGACACGCTGGCCTTCGTGACCCACATCCGCGCGCGCATCACCGTCTATGTCGAGTTCGGCCGGAAGCTCCGGGAGTATTTCGCCTCGCAGAAGAAGGCTCACCCTGAGCTCGTGGCGACGATCGACGAACTCGACCGGGTGGCGCAGGAGATGGAGGCCCGGTTCGAGGAGCGGGCGGAGCGGATCCAGAGCCCGGCCTACGTCGCCCGCTTGAACGACGAGTTCCGGAAGGACGCCCTCGAGGCGGAGGGGGCCGACGCGCCACCGAAGGCCAAGGCCTACGGGGAGGCCCTGACGCGGGTCGGGGGCAACCAGGACAAGCTGGTCTCCGAATGCCGCTGGGTGGCCCGCACGCTGCGCCAGCAGGCGGCGCTCCTCCTGGCCGGCGAGCCGCGGCTCGGCCTGGTCGCGGCCGAAGTCCGCTCGCGCACTCAGGTCGTCCTCAAGAATCCCTCCCAGCATGAAAGGGCCCGTCAATGACCGCCATCCTCTTCGCACTGGTCCAGGCCGCGGGCGTCTCGGCCTGGGACACCGGCAAGCCCGGCGCCCCCCGGGACGCCTGGGTTGAAATCGCCCGCGACCAGACGCCCTCCTCCTTCCAGGGCGACGCGGCCGTCTCGAACGGCCGCCTGACGGTCGTCGTCCGGAAGGACGGAAAGGGCGCGGAGGTCTACGCTCCCGAGGGCGTGCTGCGGGCCGTCCTCGCCGTTGCGCCCGGGACCCTCGAACGTCTCGCCCTCGTCGAGAACGCGCGGGGGGCCGTCGCCCTCGAGGCCTCGTGGAAGTCGGCCTCCGTCAAGTTCCGGCTCAAGCGCGGCGACGTCTCCGTCGAGGTCGAGCCGGGGGCCGGGGCCAAGCGCCTCCGCGTCGAGTGCCCCTCCCGCTTCCTCGTCCTCCCCGACTTCTTCGCCGACGACATCGTGATCGACGCCGTGAAGCTCCCGCTCGCCTCCACGGAGCTCCCGAGCGAGAACTTCCTGATCCATCCGCTTGGGCAGGGCGACGCGCTCGGACTCACGGTCTACGAGAACCGCGAGCAGGACGTGCGGATCGCGCTCTCGGGCGAGGGCGACGCGCGCCAGGTCGCGGCCTCCGAGATCGACTTCGGGAAGAACCGCAAGATCTGGTTCGCCTGCCTCACGGGCGGGGGCCTCTGGCACAAGGCCGACATCCGGGAGGCGGACCTGAAGAAGGTGATGCCGCTGGAGTGGACGATGCCCTTCCCCGCCCAGTGGCGCGTCGATTTCAGCCGGACGGGGGACCTCACGGACAGCTGGGAGATGATCCACCAGAAGGAGAAGGGCGGCGAGTATCTCCGACAGGAGTGGTTCGACGACTGGCAGCGGAAGATGGGGAAGGACCGGAAGCGCTGGACGACGGTGCTCGGGAGCTTCCCCTACCCCTGCTGGATCGAGCACGACGGCAAGGGGTACCTGCAACCGCTCCAGAAGGGGCCGCTGACGTTCCGGGGGCCCGCGCTCCTCTTCCCCCTCAACCGCATCAAGCAGACGCCGGCCGACGTCTTCACGGTGGTGGACGTCGTCCGGACCACGCTGGGGATGGGCCCCTGCGAGTACATCCTGGACCTCGAGGGCCAGAAGGAGAAATACGCCGGCGTCAACACCTGCAGCGTCCGCGACCGCTTCAACGAGATCTTCCCCGCCGGCCGGCAGAAGGAGAAGAAGGCCGAGATGGAGAAGCTGATGGACGACACGCTGATCTTCGTCAGGAGCATCCGGAAGCGGATCGACGAGTACCTCGAGTTCTCGCGCGGGATGAAGGCGTACCTCGCGGATCAGAAGGCGAAGCGCCCCGAAGCCGCCGCGTTCCTGGACGACGCGCTCAAGCTCGTCTCGGAGGTGGACACCCGGGAGGCGGTGCGGCGGGAGAAGATGAAGATGCCCGACTTCGTGGCGCAGCTGAACGACGAGTTCCGGAAGAACGCGATGGGGCTCGAGGGACCCGAGGCCGTGGCGAAGGCGAAGGAATATGGCCGCGCGCTCACGGAGGTCGGCGACAACCAGGACGAGCTGGTCGGCGAGTTCCGCTGGATCGTCAAGACCCTGCGGCAGAAGGCGGGCCTCGCCATGGCGATGGACCCGAAGCTGGGCCCCGTCGCCGAGGAACTCCGGGCGATGACCCAGAAGATGCTGCGGAACCCGAACGCGCTGGAACGGGCGCGGCATTAGGAGAGCACGATGAAGAGACTCGCCATCCTCCTGGCCGTCCTGGCCTCCTGCGGCAAGGACGAGCCCGCGAAGCCGGCGGGCCCGCCCGCCCCCGCGCTCGAGACGCGCGCCTGCCCGTCGGGCGGCGAGATGGCGCTCCTTCCCGCCGGGGAGTTCACGATGGGCCACGCCTCCGCGGGCGCCGACGCGACCCCGCACGCCGTCAGGGTGGACGCGGTCTGGGTCGACCGCTTCGCCGTGACCCAGGAGATCTATCAGAAGGTGATGGGCTCGAACCCCTCCAAGCGGAAGGAGCCGAAGAACCCGGTCGAACGCATGCAGTGGACGGCGGCCGCGCGGTTCTGCAACAAGGCCTCGGAGATGGACGGCCTCAGCCCCTGCTACGACCCGAAGACCTGGGACTGCGACTTCGAGGCGGACGGCTACCGGCTCCCCACCGAGGCGGAGTGGGAATACGCCTGCCGCGCCGGGGGCATGGGCCGTTTTTCGTTCGGCGACGATCCCGCGCAGATCTCCGCGCACGGCTGGTGCAAACCCGGGTCGGGCGGCGCGCCCCATCCGGTGGGCGGAAAGAAGCCGAACGCCTGGGGCCTCCACGACATGCACGGCAACGTCTGGCAATGGTGCAATGACGTCTACGGAGAGACCTACTACAAGGGATCGCCGCCCGCGAATCCGCGCGGCCCGGCCTCCGGGACCCAGCGCGTCCTCCGCGGCGGCGCGGCCGACTCGCCCGCGGAGAAGTGCGGCGCCTCCGTCCGGTCGAAGGAGAACCCCGTATTCACCGACGCGTGTTTCGGGGCCGACTACTACGGGTTCCGCCGCGCGCGGAACCCCGCCGGAAAGCAGAAGGACAAGCCGGTCGCGGCGACGACCCAGGACCCGCCCAAGCCCCCTCCCGTCCCCGTCCCGGTCCCCGCCGCGCCCGCGGGGAAGATCGATCCGGCGCGCCTCAAGGGGACGATCCTCTTCGTGAGCGACCGGGGCGGCGCGCTCGACGTCTGGCGGATGCGGGCCGACGGCAGCGGCGCGCGGCCCCTCACGAAGGACGCCCACCAGGACGCCGATCCGCGCTTCTCGCCGGACGGGAAGCGGATCCTGTACACCTCGCTCCGCGGCGGCTTCCCCGAGGTGTGGCTGATGAACCGCGACGGATCGGACGCGAAAAAGGTGACCCCGGGCAGCCAGGGCGCGTGGTCGCCGGACGGGAAGTCCATCGCCTTCATCCGCGACAACCAGGCCTTCGCGCGCGACCTCGCCGCCGGGACGGAGCGGCGCGTCACGCCCGAGAAGTGGGAGCGCTGCGGCGTCCCCGCGTGGCTCCCGGACGGGACCCGCCTCGCCGTCGCCAGCCGCCACGAGGAGACGATCGGGATCTACCTCCTGGGCCTCGACGGCAGGGAGATCGAGCGGCTCAAGACCGGCGAGGCCGCCTGCACCCCGTGCTTCTCCCGCGACGGGAAGAAGGTCCTCTACCAGACGACCCGGGGCCGCGTCCACCAGATGGAGGTGGACGGCAAGGGGGATGAGCCGGTGACGTTCGGCGCCGACATCCAGCACGAGGGCCGCTACTCGCCCGACGGCACGCTCCTGGTCTTCACGCGCGCCCCGGCCCAGGACGGTCCCTGGCAGATCTGCGTGGCGGACCTCCTCAGCGACGACCTGGCCTTTATCGCGCTCACGAAGGAAGGCTCCAACAACCTGCCGGACTGGCACGCGGACGAGGACTGACGGCGCCGGGCACCCTCCTTCGTCTTTCCACGGAAATCGCCCGTGCCTGCCGGCGGGCCCCTAATACTTGAAATGGCTCACGAGCCGCTGGAGTTCGCCCGCCATGGCGCCGAGTTCCGAGGCGGCCTTCTGGGTGTCGCCGGCGGCGGACCGGGTGAGACCGGCGGCCTGGGCCACGCCCGAGACGTTTCCCGCGATCGTATTGGTCCCGCGGGCGCTCTCCGACACGTTGCGCTGGATCTCGTTCATCGTGGACATCTGCTCCTCCACCGCGGCGGCGATCGACGCCTGGAGGTCGTTGATCTTCCGGATCACGTTCGTGATTTCCTGGAGGGCCTGGATGGCCGCCCGGGTGTCTCCCCGGATGCCTTCGACCTTCTGCGCGATCTCCTGGGTGGCCTTGGACGTCCTCCGGGCGAGTTCCTTGACTTCGCTGGCGACGACCGCGAAGCCCCGGCCCGCCTCCCCCGCCCGCGCCGCCTCGATCGTCGCGTTGAGCGCCAGGAGGTTCGTCTGCTCCGCGATGCTGGTGATGAGCTTCACGACCTGCTGGATCTCGAGGCCGCTCTGGCCGAGCCGGCTCACGGCCTGGTCGGCGGTGGCGGCGCTCCGGACGGCCGCGGTGGCCACCTTGGCGGCCTCGCCGGCATTCCGGGCGATCTCCTGGACGCTGGCGGTCATCTCCTCGATCACCCCCGCGACGGCCTGCGCGTTCCGGGAGACCTGCTCGGCCGCCACGGACGCCGCGCCGGCCTGCATGGAGGTCTGGTCGGCCGTGGAGGCCATCTGCTGGCTCAGCCGGGTGAGCCCCTCCGACGCCCGGAACAGGGACTGCGCATTCTGCGCGATGGACCGTATGGTCCCCCCCGTCGCCGCCTGCATGTCCCCCAGCGCATTCATGAGGAGGCCGAATTCGTCGAGCCGCTCGACCCGCACCGGGGCCGAAAGATCCCCCCGGCCCATGACCTCGACGGTTTCCGAGATCACCTTCACGGGCCGGCTGACCGATCTCACGGTGGCGGCGACCAGGAGCACGCCCGAGGCGAACGCCAGGACGAGAAGGATCTGGGCGAGCCAGCGGGAGTCCTCATTGCGGGCCACGACGCGGTCCGCGGCCTTCTTGGCTTCCTCCTGCAGTCCCATCATGACTTTGTTGATCAGCCCGGTGGCCTGGTCCACGCCCTCGCGGGCGTCCGCGACGAACTTCTGCCCCTTGGGGACCTCGTTGTCCGCATAAGCCGTCACGGCCTTCTTCATCAGGCCGTCGATGGACTCGACATGCTTTCCGATGGCGGCGGCGCGCTGTGCCTCGAAGGTCTTCAGGGTCTCGAGGTCCAGGTGAACCTCCCGGAGGGAACGATCGGCATTCTCGCCCGACTCGGGAAGCTGGGTGATGACCTCATCCATGTTCCAGCGCCGGAACTCGGCGAAGTCCAGGGCCAGTTTCTCCGTCACCGCCAGCGAGTTCAGGATGAGCCGCTGCTGATCGATGACCTGCGATGCCGAGAGGGCGGCCCACCACTGGTAAACCAGCGAGCCCGTCAACAATGCCAGGAGAGTGCCGCTCGTCAGGATGATCCTGGCCCGGACCGTGAGGACCGCCCGAGTGGCCATCAGATCAGATTCCGCCTCAATCCAGGCCCCGCAGGGACGGGAAGACCGCGTCGAGCGCCGTCACGGCCGCTTCGAGCACCTTCTCTTCACCCCCCAAGGCCGACTCCAGGATCCTGAGCTTGCCTGGATCGGAGGCCTTCACGGAGTCCTCGACCATCTTCAGATGCGCCCCGGCCACAACCCGGAACCTCCCCTCCTTGGCCGAGGAACGGAGGGCGCCTCGCAGGGTCAAGGCGGCGGTTTCCGGATAGACGGCCGCGAAGGAGGCCTTGATGGCCTGCGCGTTCTCCGCGAATTTCTGCCGGTCCTTGAGGAGGAACATGGAGCGCTGGATGGACCGGCGGATGTCCCGTCCCTTCTGAAAGCCCAGGTCGCCCCTCGCCTTCATGAGCGGCTCCACCTCGGCGAACTCCTCGAGGGCGTAACGCATGCGCCTGGCCACCTCGTCCTCGTTGCCCAGGGTGTCCGTCGCCTCGTCGTAACTCAGCGAGAGGGACTGGAAGAGCGCCGTGTAGGTCCACAAGGACGCCTGCTCCACCGTCAGTCCGGCCTTCCCGATGGACGGCGCCAGGGCTCCGCCATAGCGCTTATCGAGATGCTCGGCCAGCGGTCGCAACTTTTCCTGGGCGGACTGTATCTCCTTGAGGTTGCCGCCCTTGATCCCCTGGAGCAGCGCCGCGTAATACCGGGAGGACTTCTCGGGCAGGCGGTCCCTCACGTCTTGCGCCCAAAGGGGACCCGGGACGATCCCCAGGAGCAGGACGGCAAATACACGAGGCATCATGAAGCCTCGATCAGAAGTCGAGGGTGACCGAGCACAGGAATCCGTTGTTGTCCAGGTTGGTCCCGCTTTCGCTGGCGCTCTGCCCCTCGATGCGGAACTTGAAGTGGGCGTACGGGGCCACCATCACGCCGTAGTCCCACCGGCGGATCGAGCGACCCGCGTTGGCGGTGGTGAAGCCGGTGTCCGGAAGCGGTGTGTCGCTGCTGTTGAATCTGACGAAAGGGCGGATCAGATGGAATTTCTTATTATCGGAGGAAAACGGCAGCGGGACGTCGAACAGCTGCGGCACCGCGTCGTACGCGATTTCGACGTAGCACCCCCTCCCATCGCCCTTGATACCAAGCGCCACGTCGTCATCGGCCGTGCGCCGCGCAGCCTCGAAACGGGCGTGCACGCCCCTCCAGTCCCACAGGGCGTCCACTCCCGTCATCCGGGTCTGGAGGTCCGGGTCGACCGCCGTGTCCCCGCTGTATCGGCCCTTGAAGAGATGGGAAAACCCCACGCGGAGGCTTCCCAGGGTTTCCTCGTCTACGAACGGGGAGAAACCCAGGTTCACGATCTGGGCCTTGTTGGTGTTGTTGTCCCGCTGGCCTCCGACCTGGCCTTCCTCCTCCAGAGTGCCTTCTCCATTGAACGCCCCCACGATGTAATCGATCGCTGATCCCTTGGCCAGCGGCAGGGAGACGACGCCCGTGGCAAAGATCCCGACGACCGGCCAGTCCCCGTGCTCGAACTCGTCGATCAGGATGGGAGTGCTCACGGAATTCTTGAGAGGGGCGAGGGCCGTCAATTGCTTATCCAGTCCGAAGGGGGCGAATCGCAGGCCGAACTGGAGCGTGAACTCCCGGGCGAGGGCCCACTCGATGAAGCCCCGGTCAATGACGACCTCGCTCTCGTTGCCGTGCTCGTATTCGATCTCCAGGAACGTCCGCAGGTTGGAGGTCACCTCGGCCCGGGCCGACAGGTAGAAGTGATGCAGGTCGTAGGTGCTCCTCCCGGCCCGATGGCCCTCTACCTTGAAATCGTGGTACTCGAACTCTCCAAACCCGTGGAACTCCGCGAAGCTCGACTTGGACCCGTAGTAGATGCCTGTGGGGGAATCCGTGTCGCCCTGGACCGGCGCGTTCTCGGGGGCCATGAGATACTCGAAGAAGGGGCGGTCGCCGTCCGCCCATGGGGTCTCCCGACGCAGACGGCCCTTTCCATCCGGAGGCATGGACCAGAGGCGAAGGGTGTCATCGCTTTCCTGGCGGGAGGAAGGCTCCCCGGCGCCCGGCCGCCCCTCGAGGGCCTTCAGGCGCCTCTCCTGCTCCGCGACCCTGCGTCTGAGTTCGTCCATCTCGGACGGCGGAGTCACCGGGTCCTGGGAAGGTCCGGGGGTCAAGAAAGCCGCCAAAGCCAGACTGCAGGAGATCATCATGCCCACCTCCGAAACCGCGATCGTTCAGGTCGGGTCCCCATCTATCCGCACCCATAGCGCAGCATGCTCCCGCAGGGGACGATGGGAAACTGAAGACTTGCCCTCAGGCGTCTTCCCGTTCGCACGCCACTTACGACGGATGTCACTATAGCACATGGTTCGTCGAGAGGGGGGGGGGGATTCACATGTGCATTACGGTTTTCCGGGACCCATGACACCGCGGTCCGCTCCGTGAACTTCCATGCGTCCTTGATGTCCTTGGGCCAGCAGCGGAGCTCGCACGCCCCTGCTCCGGACCTGTGAGATCATGAAGTGGCGATCGCGTCCCGCGACGTCAGGCGCCAGAGCGACGTGAGCTCCGCCGCGCGCGCGGCGTGGAAGGGGTCGGCCGCATCCCGGGCGCGGGGATGGGAGGGCCGCGCGTCGATCCTGCCGGCGACCTTGAGGCCTCCAGCGGCGATGGCCGCCAGCAGTTCGGCGCGGGACCGCAGGCCCAGGTGCTCGGCCAGGTCCGACAGGATCAGCCAGCCTTCGCCCGCCGGCTCCAGGTGCTCCGCCAGGCCGGCCAGGAACGAGCGCAGCATGCGGCTCTCGGGGTCGTACACGGCGTGCTCGAGGGGCGAGGTCGGTGGCGCCGGAATCCACGGCGGGTTGCAGACGACCAGCGGCGCCCGGCCTTCCGGGAAGAGATCCGCCAGCCGCGCTTCCACCCGCGGGCCCAGCCCCAGCCGCTCGAAGTTCTCCCGGGCGCAGGCCACGGCGCGGGGGTCCAGGTCGGTGGCGACGATGCGATTGACGCCTCGACGTCCCAGCACGGCCGCCAGCACGCCGGTGCCGGTGCCGACGTCGAACGCCGACTCCCTCGAGGGCAGCGGCGCCCGGGCCACCAGGGCGGCGACTTCGCCGCGGATGGGCGCGAAGACGCCGTAGTGCGGGTGGATGCGGGCGCCGAGCGCGGGGACTTCGACCCCTTTTTTCCGCCACTCGTGCGCGCCGATCAGCCCCTGCAGCTCCCGGAGCGAGGCGACGTAGGGTTCCGCGGCGGCGCCAAAGGCCTCGACGCACGCCTGACGGACGTCCGGCGCCCGCCGCAGGGGCACGCGGTGGTCGGCGTCGAACGGCAAAAGCAGCAGGCCCAGGGTGCGGGCGCGCAGCGCCTGCGCGTCGCGATGCCGGTGAAAGGCCTCGGCCGGCGGGCGCGGCGGGCCGCCCGCGGGACGCCGATCCAGCCGCCGCGCCATCGCCTGCAGCAGCTTGCGCGCGTTCTGGAAGTCGCCGCGCCACAGGATCCCCTGGTCCCCGCCGGCGAGCCGGCAGGCGACGTCGGCCGTCAGCGCATCCCCGGCCGCGATCCCGCGCGC